>NZ_CP031416.1:0-270000 GCF_003367375.1 Gallaecimonas mangrovi | reverse complement strand
TGATTGCGCTGTTAAAGCCCAACACACTGCTGCGCAAAAAACTGTTTCAGGTTGAGTTTTTGACAACCCAAAGCGGCGAAGCGGTTATTAGTTTGCTCTACCACAAGCCGCTGACCGATGAATGGGAAGTTGAAGCCCGTAAGCTTCGCGATACGCTGCAACAGTTCGGCCGGGTGGATTTAATTGGCCGCGCCAAAAAACAAAAGCGGGTACTCGACCGCGACTTTGTGGTGGAAAAGCTCGAAGTTAAAGACCGTAGCTGGACCTTCCAGCAAGTTGAAAACAGCTTCACCCAACCCAACGCCGGTATTAATGAAAAAATGCTGACCTGGGCTCTTGATTGCACCGCCGGTATTGGCGGCGATCTCTTGGAGCTGTACTGCGGCAATGGCAACTTTACCCTGCCCCTTTCTACGCAATTTAATAATGTCTTAGCCACTGAAATTGCCAGCAGTTCGGTTACCTCGGCGCAATACAACATGCGGGCTAACGGCATTGAAAATGTCACCGTTGCCCGGCTAGCGGCCGAAGAGTTCACCGAAGCGATGGAAGGCAAGCGCGAGTTTCGCCGGTTACGTGGTATTGACCTTAGGTCCTTTGATTGCCGCACCATTGTTGTTGACCCACCGCGCGCAGGCCTAGACCCTGCCACCGAGCAGTTAGTGGCCGGTTACGAGCATATTCTCTATATCTCTTGTAACCCCGAGACACTGGCGAAAAACCTTGAGACCCTAACCCAAACTCACCGGCTGGAAAAACTGGCTCTTTTTGACCAGTTTCCCTATAGCCACCATATGGAATCGGGTGTGTGGCTGGTACGTAAATAAAGAAGGCGGCATTGGCCGCCTTCTTTATGCTTTTTTACCTTTCATGGCAGCCGCGCCCGTTGCCACCATGCGCAGCTGCATCATCACCTTGTCAGCTAAGCCCTGGCGGGCACTGCGAGACAGATCTAAAGCCTCGGCACCGGCCGAGAACACCAAGGTCACCATGGCATCGGCCTGCACCTTGGCTTCTTCTTCACCAAAGCCCATTTCCTTTTGCAGGTAATCGGCAAGCTCGGCAATAAAATGCTGGATCTCGCGGCTAACAGCAGCGCGAAAGGCAGGTGAGGTACCAGAACGTTCACGCAGCAGCAGCCGGAACACATTGCCGTTATCGTTCATGAACTCCATAAAGGTTTCAACGGAGGTGCGAATAACACTGCCCCCGGCTGCACCGGCAATACGGGCACGTGCCTGGCGCATCAGCTGGCGAAGGGTAAGGCCCGCTTCGTCAACCAGGGTCAGCCCTAACTCGTCCATGTCTTTAAAGTGACGATAAAAGGAGGTTGGCGCGATGCCAGCTTCACGCGTTACTTCCCGCAGCGACAGATTGGAAAAGCTACTGTCAGCACTGAGCTGATTCAAGGCGGCATCAATAATGGTTCTGCGAGTCTTGAATTTTTGTTGTGCGCGGGCGCCCATGGATGACTCCAAAAAACAAAGAGGCTCATTCTAACGTCATTTTTGCGCCGGGTCCCCAGCAGCAAGTGGCGATAAAAAGCTTAATGCTGATCAAGTCTCAATTTAAATCGGATTGACAGTTGGCAGTACTACCGGGAAAATTGGCGAACAGTTGTAAGCCGAAACCAGGATAACCGATGGAAAAGCCCCGTATTATTTGGGTTAACGCGATATTTTTTACCGTATCCACGCTGTTGGCACTGGTAGCGGTGCCACTTTGGGGTGTGTACCACGGCTATAACCTTTGGCAATGGGTAGCCTGCATTGGCCTGTTCGCCTTTTGCAACCTGTCTATCACTGCTGGCTACCACCGCTTGTGGTCACACAAAGCTTACCAGGCCCACCCAGCGCTGCGGTGGATCTTTGCCATCGGTGGCGCTCTGGCGATTCAAAACTCGGTAATTCACTGGGCATCTGACCATCGGGTGCACCACCGCCACGTCGACAACAACGACGTTGACCCTTATTCAGCGGGCCGCGGCTTCTGGTATTCCCACATGGGCTGGATGCTGCGTGACTACCAGCCTGAGCGCTACGATGACTACAGCAATGTGCGCGATCTGTTTAAAGATCCGGTTGTCGACTTTCAGCACCGCCATTACATGAAGCTGACCTGGGGCTTAAACCTGCTGGTTACCGTGGCAATTGGCTTGGCGGTGGGCGATGTTATCGGCACCGTACTGTTGGCGGGTTTTCTACGGATTTTCTTTACCCACCACACCACCTTTTTCATCAATTCTTTGGCGCACTTTTGGGGCCGAAATACCTTTAGCAATAAGCATTCGGCCCGCGATAACGGCTTCTTGGCACTGCTGACTTTCGGTGAGGGTTACCACAACTTCCACCACACCTTTGAAAACGATTACCGTAACGGTATTCGCTGGTTCGATTACGACCCAACTAAATGGTTAATTAAGGGTGCCAACAAATTGGGCCTTGCCCAGGGACTGCGTAAAACCCCGGAAGAGATGATTGTTAAAGCACGCCTTACCCGGCAGTTGGAAGAGGCAACCGAGAAAGCCCAAGCTAACGGCCTTTGCTTTGCCGAATTGCACCGTCACTATGATGAAACGGTGGCGACTGCCCAGCATTACTTCCAGTTAAGAAAGCGCTGGCTACAAATGAAAAAAGCCAAGTTGAAACGCTCGGTAGAAGCATTAGAGCTGCGCAAGCAACTGGAAGAAATGGCCGAAAAACTGCACCGGCTGCAGCAGCACTGGCAGCAGCTAAGAATGCAAATAGCTTAAAGAAGGCGCCGCTGGCGCCTTCTTTATGTTTCAGCGCACCATTTTAAACTGCGCAGGGTTAACCAAAGTGCCAGCAGCATCGTCACCCACAGCGACCACTGCGGCGCTATGGGTACAGCCACCGCCAGCAAGCCAATCAAAGCGCCACCCGCCATTTGCAGGCAAAGCAGCAAGGCCGATGCAACGCCCGCTTCGTTGGCAAAAGGCGCCAGCGCCAAACTGGTGGCAGGCCCCAGCAAACAAGCAAAGCCTGTGCAAGCAAATGCTACCGGCAGCATGTAACCCCAAGCCGACAAGGGCCAGCACAGACGGCTAGCAAAGAGTGCAACCACGGCAAGCGCCAACGCCGCCACGGCAAACTTCAGGCACGCCAAACGGCCGAAATGGCGAATAACTCCGCTCGCCAGCAAGCTACTGAGCAAAATCCACAGTGCATTAACTCCAAACACCAGTGAGAATGCCACCGGACTTAACCCGGCTTGGGTCATTAATACGGTTGGAGCCAAAGACACGTAGCTATTAACCATGCCCATGCCACTGGCATTGACTAAGGCAAAGGCCAAAAAGGGTTTATGGCCCAGTAGCGCCTTATAGCGGGCAAGCGGAATACTGCTGCTATCTTGCGTTGAATTAGGCCGCGTTTCAGGCAGCCACCACCAAACCACCACTAACATGCACAAGGCATAGAGCGCCATAAACCAAAACGGCGCTTGCCAGTTAAAGCGCTCCGCCAGCAGGCCCCCCAACAGCGGCGCTATGGCCGGAACAACGTTAAGCGCACCATTGAGAAAGGAATAAGCCTGGGCACTTTGCGGGCCATCAAGCCGGTCGCGAACGGCGGCAAAAGCGACGACTGCCGTGCCGCAAACGGCTATGCCTTGCACCAGTCTTGAGGCAACAAACAGCCAGCCACTGCCAGCATTGACTGCGAGCAATGCACCGAATAGGTAAATAACAATACCGGCTAAGGCCACCGGACGGCGACCCAAACGGTCAGCCATAGGCCCCGCTAACAGTTGGCCGAGCCCCATCATTAGTAAAAACAAACTGACGGTGCTTTGTATCAAGGCAGCGGGAGCATCAAGACTCTGAGCAATTGCCGGGATAGCAGGCAGGTAGATGTCGATGCCCAAAGGCCCAAACAACACTAAACACAGTAACAACCATTTAAACCACGCCATACCTGCCCTCCGTCAATCGCGGCCACTCTACGGGCGAGCAAATATGAATACCAATGATATTATTTCAGTAACGATATTCCTTGAAGGCATGTTTAATGAACTTGAGTCGCCTGGCTAAAACCGACCTGAATTTGCTGGTGAGCCTTAACGCCTTACTGGAAAACATGTCGGTTTCAAGAGCCGCAACGCAGCTAAATTTGACGCAATCGGCAATGTCAAAAACCCTGACCAGGCTGCGTCTGTTATTTGATGACCCTTTATTGGTACGCCAAGGCCAAGGGATGAAAGCAACACCGCGCGCCGAGGCGCTTTTCCAGCAACTGCAGCAACTATTGCCACAGCTAGAACAGCTGCTGCAACCAGCATGCTTTGACCCAGCCAGTAGCGACAGAACCTTTAGGCTTAGCGTTATCGATGGTGCCTATACGCTCTTTTTTCCGAAATGGTTACCGAAGCTTCGCAAGCTGGCACCACATATTCGCCTAGAGTGCTTCCCGGCGCAGGACTTGGGCCTGGACGGCCTTATCGCCGGCCAACAAGAGCTGGCCATTACCGCGCAAGACGAACCGGTAGCACCACTGCCGAATGGGCTGCGCCAACACACCTTGATGACCGATCGCTATCTGTGCGTAGCAGCCAATCATAATCCAAGGCTTCGCCACCCCTGGCAGTTAGCCACCTTCCTGGCGTGGCCGCAGGTGCATATTCATTGCGAGTGGGACGGCGACTGGCTGCTAGATTCAGAGCTCGCCCGGCTTGGCCATCAACGGCAAGTAATGATGCAAGTGTCCAGCCTGCAGGCAGCAATGCAGTCGGTGCTGTGCTCTGACTTACTCACCATTTTACCGGCGGCCTACGCGGCACAAATGGCGCAGCAGTATCCGCTTACCCTATTGGAACTGCCGATGACGCTGCCTCTTAGCCTGCCACCGCTTCGTCAGCAACTCATCTGGCACCAACGCAGCGACAACGACCCTGGCCTGAAGTGGCTGACTGAATTTTTCATCCAGGCTGTGCAACAATAAGCCAGTACAATCAGGAGGTAGCAGTGGCTAACTATCAATACGATACCCTTATCATCGGCACCGGCCCTGGCGGTGAAGGGGCCGCCATGCAACTGGCCAAGCACGGCCACAAGGTGGCGGTGGTGGAACGCCACAGTGAAGTAGGCGGCGGTTGTACGCACTGGGGAACCATACCGTCAAAGGCGCTACGCCACTCGGTTTCTCGCTTGGTGGAATATAACCAAAGCCCGTTGTTTGCCGATGTGCAGCCAGCGCACCGCCTGACCTTTCGCCATATTCTCGGCCACGCCTCTTCGGTGATTGGCAAACAGGTAAAATTGCGCGCTGGCTTTTATAGCCGCAACGATGTGGAAATCATCAGGGGCGAAGCCCGCTTTGCTGATGACCATACGCTGGCCATTCGCCAAAGCGATGGTTCTGACGAATTCGTTACCGCCGCCAATATTGTTATCGCTACTGGCTCGCGCCCCTACCGCCCCAAAGACATCGACTTTAACCACCCCCGCATTTACGACTCCGATACCATTCTTAGCCTCAAACACGAGCCACGCTCGGTGATCATTTACGGCGCCGGAGTTATCGGCAGCGAATATGCGTCAATTTTCCGCGGCCTGTCGGTGAAGGTTGATTTAATTAACACCCGCGACCGTTTGCTGTCTTTTCTTGATGCAGAAATTTCCGACGCCCTGTCTTATCACCTTCGCAGCTCCGGCACCGTTATTCGCCACAACGAAGAATATGACCGGGTAGAAGGAAGCGATGACGGTGTGGTAATGCATTTTAAATCCGGCAAGCGCCTGAAAGCCGATTGCCTGCTGTTTGCCAACGGCCGCACCGGTAACACTGACCGTTTACAGTTGGATGCCATTGGCCTTAAAGCCAACGGCCGTGGCCAGCTGGAAATTAACGAGCGCTACCAAACAGCGCTGGCGCATATTATTGCCGTGGGCGATGTTATTGGTTACCCGTCCCTGGCCTCCGCCGCTTACGACCAAGGCCGCATTGCCGCCACCGGCCTGATTGATAGCAGTGCCGACCCGGCCAACCTTATCCCAGATATTCCTACCGGCATTTACACCATTCCCGAAATAAGCTCGGTGGGGAAAACCGAAGAAGAACTCACCGCTGCCAAGGTGCCCTACGAAGTGGGCCGCGCACAGTTTCAGCATTTGGCCCGGGCACAAATTGCCGGGTCGCCGGTTGGCTGCCTAAAGCTGCTATTTCACCGCGAAACCAAAGCCATTTTAGGTATTCATTGCTTCGGTGAACGCGCCTCAGAAATTATCCATATCGGCCAGGCAATCATGGAGCAAAAGGGCGCTGGCAACTGCATTGATTATTTCGTCAACACCACCTTTAACTACCCCACCATGGCTGAGGCCTACCGGGTGGCGGCCTTGAATGGATTGAACCGATTGTTCTAAACAATGCGCCCAGGGGGCGCTTTAGCAAGGAGGTAACATGCATGCGAAATGGATAAGTGCCCTACTGCTGCTGGTGGCCGTTAGTTGCCAACCGCTATGGGCTGCAGAAGAATATAAAATTGAACCGGTAACCGGCGGCTTGTACCGCTTTACCGCTGGACATTATGAGTCTGTTTTCCTCGTCACCGACCAGGGCATTTTGCTCACCGACCCACTGAACGACAAAGCTGCGACCTGGCTGCATAAAGCCTTGAAGAGCCGCTACCCCAACACCCCCATCCGCTACCTGATATACAGCCACAACCATGTGGACCACGCCTTGGGTGCCGACAAACTAGTTGACCCAACCACGGTACTGGTAAGCCAGGCGTTGGCCCGCGAAGACATGGCCCACACTAAGCTGCCGGTAAAGTTGCCCGATCTCGTGTTTAACGATAAGGCCAGTATCTACCTAGGGAATACCCAGGTAACACTGCAGTACTGGGGCACCAACAATGGCCGTGGTTCTATCAGCATGTTGTTTGAGCCACAAAAAGTGCTCTATGTGGTGGACTGGGTGGTGCTTGGCCGTATGCCTTATAAAGACTTAAAAGGCTATGACATCGAAGGGATGATCCATTCCACCAAAGCGGTGCTCAATCTCGACTTCGACCGTTTTGTTGGTGGCCACGGTGCCATGGGTACGAAAGCTGATGTACGCCACTACCTTGGCTACTTAGAAGCCCTTTATGATGCGGTGCGTGACGGCATGCTTAAAGGCAAATCCCTGGCGCAATTGAAAAGCGAGATAAAACTGCCGCAATACAGTAATCTTCCCCTCTACAAGGAATGGTTACCGCTGAACATCGAAGGGGTTTATCGCACCCTCAACGACAGCTCCTATTTCGACTTACGTCCAGACATACCCCAAGGCTAAATACCCTTTATGAGAGCAAGAACCGAACGCTTTATCGAATCATTGATGTACGCCTCACGCTGGCTGCTAGCCCCCCTTTATTTGGGGATGAGCCTAACCTTGCTGGCGCTACTGATTAAATTCGTACAAGAAATCATTCACATGGCGCCACTCATTTTAGAAATGTCCGACAACAACCTGATTTTGTCGGTGCTAACGCTGATTGATATGGCCTTGGTCGGCGGGCTGATTGTGATGGTGATGCTCTCGGGCTATGAAAACTTCGTATCGCGACTCGACCTTAAAGAGTCTGACGAGAAACTGGGCTGGCTGGGCAAAATGGATTCGGGCAGCCTGAAAACCAAAGTGTCCGCTTCCATTGTGGCCATATCGGCGATTCATTTGTTGAAGGTATTTATGAATGCCGACGACATTGAAGATAACAAGCTGATGTTGTATTGCCTTATCCACCTCACCTTTGTGGTGTCGGCCTTCGGTATGGGCTATCTCGACAAAATGTCGTCGGGCAAGAAAATCTAAAAAAGGCGCCTTGGGCGCCTTTTTTATTGCAGGGTTTTAATGTTGTAACTGGCCTCTAAATAACTGGTGGATGGGCTTAGCATTAGCGGCAATAACGGTGTTACCGAAACGCCATTTAACACTCCGCGGTACAGCTTGCCGTCTTTAAGATAAGCAAGCCCGGCCACATCATGGATTATCCAGGGTTTACCATCCTGCCAACCCAGCAGCATGGCCACATGGCCCGGTAAATAAATTAGGCTGCCCACCGGCGCCTTTTTTAGAACCGCCAGCTTTTGACTAACCTGCCCTTTGCCAAACCGGTGGTTAAGACCAAATTGGCCATAGCCTTGCTCACCGGAATTGCGGGGCAGTAAAAAACCAAAAGTGCGGTACACCTCGCCCACAAAGCCGGTGCAATCACGGCCATCAAAGTCGTGGCCCCAGCCGTAACGCTCGCCAAGGAATTTAAAGGCCTGACGAATAAGGTTGCCCTGGGTGTAAGGCAAATACCCAACATGCACACCTTGGCTGCGGGCAATGAGGGCCGGCTTAAACGCCAGGCTGCCATCGCGGTTTCTCACCGGTAATGTCACCACATAACCGCTATAGGGATTCTGGCCATAAAGATCGTGGCCTTTAAAAGCCGCTAACGGCAGGCGAAGCCCCATATCGAACTTACGCTGCGAGACCCGCGGTTCCACCGGGTTAAATACGGTTTCAACCCGAGCGCCCGTGGTCATCAAAAAAGGCGTTTTCTGCCCGTAAGCCAGCACATCTTGCCTTGAACCAATCGCCACATCGGCCGCCTGCACCCAGGCTCGGTAATTACGCGATTGCGCAAAGTACCATTTGCCATCGCGGCTAGTGGCCATGATCGCCAGTGCCTGGCCGGGAAAAAGCCCGGTTTCCTGGAAACGGTCAAGGTCAGTATTAAGGTCTTTTTTAAATACCCGCGTTGTCGTCGGAAAGGTACGCATTGCCGTACGCCTGACCACCAAAGCAAACCGCAGCGGCTGGCTCTCTTTAATGGCAGCAAGGTTGCGGCTGGCAAGATAAGGCGGCCAGTCCAGCGCTTTGCCGCTAGCAAGGTAACGCTCGCTGGTATGGCTAATGGCAGTAATGGCTTTTTTAACCTCCTTGCCACTGATTGCATTGGGCAGTGACGCCAGCGCCACACGCTCTGGCACGGCGGCTATTACCTTGGCATTGAAATCACTAATGGCTTTGGCAGACATTAACAGTGGGTCTTGCCCGTTGAGCTTTTTCAGCCAATACCAGGGAGCAAGGTCAGCGGGTTTTAAGGAAGGAATATCGCTGCTGGCCGCCGGCTGTGCAAAGGCGCAAAAGCTGCACAGCCAGACCAGCAGTGCGTACTTTGCCATGCTAAGCCTCTTGATTAGTCGGGGAAGCGCTCGCGGTCGGTAACAATAATGCTGTGGCGGCGGTCCCTTTCGTCACGGTAAAAAGTTAAATCAGAAATGGGGTAAGCGGTTTCGGTTTTCTCGGCCAGGCGGCGAATGACATCATCGGCCAGCAAGGTTGGGTCACCCAGGCAGCCCGCTAATTTTTTACCCACCCGGCTTAAATACAGGCCAATACCGCCTTTGCCACCATCCATGTGCAGTGACTTAAAAGGCCCGCTGGCAGCCCAGCGCACCCCTACTGCATGGGTAACCACTGTATCAAGTTCCTTGACGCTAACCACCCCTTCTTCCACCAGTTTGACCGCTTCGGCCAGCAGCGCCATTTGCAGGCGGTTGGCAACCAAGGCTGGAATTTCGCGGCGAAGGCGTACCGGTTCCTTACCAATGCGCTTATAAAAGGCACAAAGCTTGTCGACATAAAGAGGTGGGGTTTTGGCGCCTGCCGACACTTCAACCAGCGGCAAAATATGTGGTGGGCTAGCAGCATGGCCAATCATCAGCCGTTCAGGAGCGTTCATTCGTGCCGCTTGGTCTTCCACCGACACCATGGAACTGGACGACACCAAAAGCGTGTCAACATCCACCAGCGACTCGATTTTTTTCCACAGCCGCTGTTTGAACGCCACTAACTCTGGGCCAGCTTCTTGAATAAGGTCCGCGTATTCAACCGCGTCATATAGACTGTGCGCCATGGTAATGCGGTTAAGAATAAGGCTTTGGTCTTCGTAGGTGGCGGGCACTTGGCTAATCAGCCGTGGCAGGCTACGGGCCACTTGTTGATCCCAATCTTCCCTGGGGTCGTACAGCTTTACCCGGTAACCGCGCGCTGCAAAATAGGCAGCCCAGCCCAGGCCGACTCCGCCTGCGCCAATCACCGTAATGATGCCGTTATCCAAAAACTCCATGACCTGCCTTTGCAAGGTAAATAGGGTCAGGAGCCCGCACCTCGAGCAGCGACCCAGCCACAACTGGTTAAACCACTGATATTTCCACCGGCGACAGGGGTAGGCAAGAGCGCATCCGACTAGCTGCCATTTTTTCGAGACGCCGGTCAGTCTCGTTACAAGCGATTTACCTGCACCCACTTCTCGGCAATAACTGCCGCGACCTTATAACGCCCGGCCAGTGCTGCATGACGCCGGGTTTTATAAGGTCGCGGCGTGTTAGTGCTTTTTGCCATAACCGAGGCGATACATCGCTAACTGTCAGGAAAGCGCTTTTGGTCGTCAATGATCACCGCTTGGCGGCGGTCCCGTTGATGCTGGAACAGGGTGAACTCTTCAACGGGGTAAGCGGCTCTTGCCATATCGCCCAGGCGGTGCACCAGCTCCTTGGTAAACATGTCTTTTTGGCCGATGTTATCAGCAAGCCCAATACCAATGTGCTGCAAAAAGGCACCTAGGCCGCCTTGGCCGCCCCCCAAATGCAGCGCCTTTAACGGGCCGATAGAGGCCCAGCGAATACCGAGTGAGTGGGTAACGATGGTGTCTAAGTCTTTTAAGCTCACCACCCCTTGGTCCACCAGCTTTATAGCCTCCACCGCCAGCGCCATTTGCAAGCGGTTAGCCACAAAGCCCGGCACTTCCTTATTTAGCCGCACCGGCACCTTGCCAAGCTTCTTATAAAAGGTCATTACCCGCTCAAGATACAACTTGGGCGTTTTTTCATCGGCGCTCACTTCTACTAGCGGCAAAATATGAGGGGGATTAAAGGGGTGGCCGATAATTAACCGTTCTGGCGCCTTCATCTTGGCCGCCTGCTCACTGGCAACAATGCCAGAAGAAGAAGACATCAACAGCGCATCAATAGGCGCCAGCTCTTCAACCTGTTGCCACAAAAGCTGTTTAAAAGCCGCTTGCTCAGGGCCGGACTCTTGCACGTAGTCGGCAAACTCTACCGCTTCATGCAGTTCGTTGACCAACCCTATGCGACTAAGCACGATTTTGGGGTCATCATGCAGACTGGGCACCTGGCTTACATACACCGGCAAGGTGCGGCTGATGTGCAAATCCAGGTCGTCCCTTGGGTCAAAAATTTTAACTCTGTGGCCACGGGCAGCAAAAAGCGCGGCCCAAGAAAGGCCGATAACACCGGCGCCAATCACCGCCACCAGGCCGTTTTCCTTAAAGTCCATCTGATGCCTCCTCTTTAACCGGTGCAGGCGCACTGGCCTTGGCCATTGCCGCTTTGCGGTTCGTTAAATAAACGCCACCGATAACCAAAGCCCCGCCCAATAACTGAGGCCCATTAATACTCTGGCCAACCAGCAGGCTCAATAGCGCCGTAAATACCGCCAGCAAATTTAAAAAGATGCCTGCCCTACCCGCCCCGACATCACGAATGGCGCTGTTCCACAAGGCAAAGGAACACACTGACGGGAACAAGGCGATGTACAAAATGCCGACCGTGGCCTGGGTACTAAGATGAAAGGCAAAATGGCTGTGCAGAAAAAACGGCAGCAGTACTACCATCCCTAAACTGGCAGAAACGGCAGTAGCAGCAATGGGGGGAATACCTTGCAGGCGCCGGCCAATCAGGGTGTAAAAAGTCCACACCACAATGGCCGCCAGCATCAGTACGTCGCCAACGTTATAGCTAATGGAAAATAGCTGCAGCAAGCGGCCACGGGTTAGCACCAGCAGCACCCCAGCCAGGGAAATAAATAAGCCCAGCACATTGATGCGGCTTAGCTTTTCACCCAACAGTGCCGCCGCTGCCAGCGCCAATAAGGCCGGGTTAATGGCATTCACTAACGAGGCATTTAACGGGGTGGTGAACCGCAGCGCTTCATACAGCAAGATGTTATAGCCAAGAATACCCAGAAAGCTTAACAGCAGCAGTACCTTCCAGGCCCGCCACACCTCGCGCCAGCGTGGTTTTTCCAAAAAATGTGCCAGGGGAAAAAGCAATATGATGGCGAGCACCCAACGCACAAAAGTCATTTGCACTGGTGTCATCTCGGCGACAACGTATTTGCCAAACACGTAGTTACCGGCCCAAAACAGGTTGGCGAGTACCAGAAATACGTACACCCTGTACTTGGTCATACCGCTTCCTTACAACATCAAATTGCTTGGCAGTCTACCACAGCCTGAGCGGCTTACTCTGGCGGTGGCGACCGTTTTTTAGCCACCATACCACCACTTTAGCGAGTCATTTTTGGCCCCACGCTTTTCGCCAAGGGGCGTGCTAATGCAAAGACAAAAAAGGCAGCGGTGAACTCACCCGTGCCTTTCAATAACTTTTAATATCAAAAGGATATCTCATTAAACCGATGCTATCTGCCAGCATCGACACGAACGAAATTGCTGCTTTGTTGTATTAAAAAGGCGCCTAAAGCGCCTTTTCCTCAGAGCATCACTAACCCGGCCAGGAAATACAGCACCAAGCTGATACTGCCAGCCACCAGGGCATAGGGCATTTGGGTGCGAACGTGTTCCAATAAGTCGCACCCCGAGGCAATGGATGACACGGCGGTGGTGTCCGAAATCGGCGAGCAGTGGTCACCAAAAATACCGCCCCCTAAAATTGCGGCCAGTACCAAATCGGGCGGCAAATGCAGGCTTTCTACCAGTGGCATCCCTAACGGAATCAAAATGGCAAAGGTGCCCCAACTGGTGCCAGTGGTAAAAGACATGGCGGCGCCCGCCAAAAACAGCACCGGTGCCACCAGCACCAGCGGCAAAAACTCCCCAACCAAACCGGCAATATAAGCACCGGTGCCAAGCACCTTCAGGCTGGCGCCAAGAGCGATAGACAACAATACAATGCTAACCAGTTGCAGTAGCTCTCCCATGCCGGTAAAACACAGTGCCATCAAGCTTTGGTGGTTAAACTGCGGCTGGAAAATCATCAACAGATAAGCCACCAGAATGCCGCACAAGGTGGCATAAAGCATCGATTGCGAACCATTACCTTGGGTTAAGTCGCCGTGGCCGCTCCAGAGCATAAAGCCCGCCATACCACCAATAAGGGTGATAAGCGGCAACACCATAAAACGCACCTTGGTTGGCGGCACAGTGCTAAGCCCGGCCAGCTCTTGCTCCAAGCGCTTTTCACTTTCTTTCATTGGCCCAAATACCTTGCCGGTCCAGGCCACGTAAAAGGCGATAACAAGGGTGACAATGGCGTAGAAGTTCAGTGGCACCGAATGCCAAAGGGCACTGACTTTACCGCCAGGTAAGTCATAGCCGTCCAATAGGCCCAGCACGTAAGCGCCCCAGCCATTCAGTAAAATCAAAATACACACCGGCGCCGAGGTGGAATCCACTAAATAGGCCAGCTGCGCCCGGCTCATTTTGAACTTGTCGAACAGGCCGCGCGATAAAATGCCGGCGGTCAGCACGCTGAGGTTTGACTCAACAAACACCGCCACCCCCGCAAACATGGTGATAAGCCGCGCCCGGCGCGCGGTGCGGGCAAGGCCCATATTCACCAGCCACTGCACCGTTGCAGCGACCCCGCCAGACTCGCGGATAAGTGCCAGAAAGGCACCAATCAACACGCTAAACATCAACAACTGCACATTGCCAGTTGAGGAAAATACTGCCACCACCCGCTCAACACTGTTGATGCCAGTTTGGCCCAATGCCGGGGTGCCTTTCGCCAGTAGCTGTAAGCCTTCAGAGGCAATAATGGCCAACACCAAGGCGCCAATAACGTCTTTTTTCCAAAACACGAACACAATGGCCACCAACGGTGGCAAAAGGGCATACCAATGCACAGGGAAGTCTCAGGTTTAAAATGGGGAATACGCTTTGATAACAAATACCGGCGCTAACATAAAATGCCTTATCAACGAATGAGATACACAAAGCAAAAATAACATTCAGATCGCCGTAAACTGCAGGCAATGGTTGTTTTTTCACACTACCTTGGGTGAAGAAGGCGCTGATGAAAGTATCGAGTATCAAGGACGGGCCAATGAAAATAATCCTGGTTTTACTGCTGGTCAGTAGTTTTAACGCCTTTGCCGCCCAGCAGCTGATTGTGATCACCACCGACGCCTGGCAAAGCACGCAAGGGCAACTGCGTACCTTTGAAAAAAAACAACATCACTGGCAACCCGGCCCAGTGCAAACAGCGGTCAGTCTTGGCCGCAGTGGTTTAGCCTGGGGATTAGGAATTTACCCTAAAACAGCCAAAACACCGCAAAAAGTGGAAGGAGACGGCAAAACCCCAGCGGGAATTTTTCAGTTGGGCACCAGCTTTGGCTACGCCAAAGCCCTCAACACAGCGCTGCCGTATTTAGCCACCACCGCCAGCAGCTATTGTATGGACGTACCGCAGTCGCCTTATTACAACCAGTTGATTAACAGTGACAAAGTAGGAGAAAAGGCTGTAGAGGGCTCCACTGAACCATTACGGCTAGACCTCAAAACTGCGGGCGACATGCGTTACCAGGAAGCCATAGTGGTGAAACATAACCCCGCTAATATCGCTAAAGCGGGCAGTTGCATCTTTTTGCACATCTGGAAAGCACCAGGGGTAACAACAGCAGGCTGTAGTGCCATGCCCAAGCCCGCCATGGATGCCTTGTTGGCTTGGCTAACACCAGAAAGTGAGCCATTACTGGTGGTAATGCCAAAAGCCATTTATGAAAAAATGGCCATTAAGTGGAAATTTCCACAATAAACGCCCTTTAATCACAATAAAGTCATAACGAAAAGGCGCTGTTTCCTAGCACTGACTGCAGTTGCTGGGGTAGAGTAAAATTTGTTACCCGCCAGGAGAGTTGCCGACATTGGACGCCACCACCATTAATAGCCTTTACATCGTTGGTGCCTTGTTGGTAGGCGCCAGCGTGCTGGTGAGTTCCTTGTCCTCCCGGCTCGGCATTCCCATTTTGGTTATCTTCCTGGCGGTGGGTGTACTGGCGGGCGATGAAGGCCCTGGCGGCATTCATTTTGATAACTACCCGGTGGCTTACCTGGTCAGTAACCTGGCGCTGGCCGTTATTTTGCTTGATGGTGGCCTGCAAACCCGCGCGGCCACATTCAGAGTCGCGCTGTGGCCAGCGTTGTCACTTGCTACCGTCGGCGTTGCCGTTACCACGGCCCTCACTGGCCTGGCTGCGGCTTGGCTGTTCCACTTTAGCTGGCTCGAAGGCATGTTGGTGGGCGCCATTGTTGGCTCTACCGATGCTGCCGCGGTGTTTTCGCTGCTTGGCGGGCGTAGCCTAAACCAGCGGGTCAGTGCGACCTTGGAAATCGAGTCTGGTTCTAACGACCCGATGGCGGTTTTCCTCACCGTTACCCTTATTGCCATTATCAGCCACCGCACCGAACCCGGCGCCATGCTGCTTGTCAGCCTGTTGCAACAATTTGGTCTGGGGGTAGGCTTGGGACTGGCCGGCGGCTGGCTGATGTGGAAACTGGTTAACAGGGCCAACCTTGCCGCCGGGCTTTACCCCATTTTGGTGGTCAGCGGCGGCCTGCTGCTGTTTGCCATCACTAACGCCATGGGCGGTAGCGGCATTCTGGCCATTTATTTGGCTGGGCTCTTTATGGGTAACAAACCGCTTCGTAGCCGCAGCACCATATTAAGCGTGCTGGATGCCTTAGCCTGGTTAAGCCAAATCGGTATGTTCTTAGTATTGGGGCTACTGCTCACCCCAAGCGATCTGCTGCCCATTGCCCTTCCCGGCCTTGCTTTAGCGCTGTGGATGATTTTGTTCGCCCGGCCGGTAGCGGTATGGGCAAGCCTGGGCTTTTTTAAGAACTTTAAAGCCAGGGAGCGCTGGTTTATTTCCTGGGTTGGGCTCAGGGGGGCGGTGCCTATTATCTTGGCCGTTTTCCCGATGATGGCAGGGCTTGAACACGCCCAAGTGTTTTTTAACCTCGCCTTTTTCGTGGTGCTGGTGTCGTTGTTGCTGCAAGGCAGCACGCTACCGCTAGCGACACGCCTGGCAAAAGTGGAAGTGCCAGCAAAGCCGTCACCCATTTCTCGCGCGGGCCTGGAAATTTACCCCACCAGTCAATGGGAGTTGTTTGTTTACCGGCTGGGGCCAGAGAAATGGTTTATTGGCCAGCCACTTCGGGAACTGCACATGCCCGAGAACACCCGTATTGCTGCGCTATTTCGCCGCAAACAATTGCTGCATCCCTCCGGGAGCACCCAGCTCGAAGCCGGGGATATTCTTTGCGTTATTGGCAAAGAGGCGCACTTAAGTGAGTTAGGCACCCTTTTTAGCGAACCGCCGCAGCGGGGGCTGGACAATACCTTCTTTGGCGACTTTGTTTTGGACGGTAAAGCGCCCCTTGCCGATATTGCTCCCATCTATGGGCTGGTGCTCGAGGCCGAACAACAGCAGCAAACCCTGGGCGAATTTATCGGCGGCGCCCTTGGCGACAAGGTGGTTGAAGGCGACCAGCTCAATTGGAATAACCTGTTGTGGACAGTGGTGTCAGTTAACCAAAATGGTATCGACAAAGTCGGGATTAAGCTCGGCAGTGATCTTGAGCAAGAGATAGCCAACTAAAAAGGCGCCCCAAGGGGCGCCTTTTGTCAGTGTAGGCGTCTTCGCCTACCGATAAGTACCAGTAGCAACAACCAGGGCCAGCTTAAAGCACCGCCGCCATGTTTATGTACGGTACTTGGCCAGGGTTCACCCAGGCTATTTTCCACACTGTTATTGCTCTGATCGGTGTCACCAGCAGAACCGTCAACTCTGGCATCGATAACGGCATCGGCCAAAGAAACATCGCCTTGTAACAGCAGCTCAAATGTTGTGCTGGCACCATTTGCCAGCGCCCCCAAGTCACACTGCCAGCCAACGGCAGACTCAACACAGCCATCGGGCCAACTGTCCACACCTATGGCATCCGGGATAGACAGTGTCAGAGTTACGTCATTGTCGTCAGCCGAACCGTTATTGGTAACCACAAGCTTATACCGGGTTTGATATTGCTCCGCCGTTGCTGGCAGACGGAAACTCGTCAGAGATTGCGGATCGGTTAAATGACTTGCCAATTCTAAATCTGCTTGTGGTCCAAGCTCGAAACTGGCGTTGCCATTGTATATAGCGACAGCGTCATCCAAGGTGTCGGCGAGCAAAATATCGAGCAAACCGTCACCATCAAGGTCAGCCACTAAACCAAGACTATCTGGGTGGAACAAGGTTTGGGTTGATGCAGTGAAACTGTCTGCCGAGCCGTCATTACTGAGTAATTGCCAAGTACCGTTGTCATGTTGAACCAGGATGTCGATATCACCATCATCATCAAAGTCACCGGTCAAAATACTGCTAACTGCCGCATCACCAACACTGACCACACTGTTTAGGGTACTGCCATCGGCCTTCATGACAGTAATACCACCGCCATTACCATCAGCATCCAAGCTATAGCCAATAATGGCTCTAGTTGTTCCATCACCAACCAAATCAGATACTTGTAATGAATTTATACTGCCTGATGCCGTATCGTCAGCAAGGGCAGAGAACGCGCTACCCGCAGCCGATTGGTCAGCCACGACATCCAGATCAATTAAGCTCAGTTCAGTACCATTTGTCACTAATAGCCGGCCGTCGGGCCACACCGCAAAATTGCTAACAGTAAAAGGTGTTTGGACAATTTGCAGCGCAGCACTGCTGCCACCAAGATTGCCACTAAATAGGTAAAGACCCAGGCCATTGATCAGCAGATCGGGGTAATCATCATCGTTAAGCTCGGCAACTTGCACTTTTCGCCCGTAAGGCAATGTCTGTAAAAGACTAAAGGTCAGATCACCTTGGTTAATATAGATACCCGACGCTTGCCCACTACTGTTTATAACAACCAGGTCATCCAGACCATCTTGGTTCCAGTCAATAGCGGCCAACGCTTTGGTATTGCCGGTATTATCTATGATTGCCTCGGCTACTAAACTGTCACCGTCAAAGCGATACAGGGTAATGTTGTCATCGCTGCTGGTGCCTACCGCCAGCAACGACTCTGAGTCACTGGTGAGCAAAGCCAATGAAGTGGCTTGGGAAATGACAGTTGATATGTCCCCCTGGCTAACCGTATTCGCCGCAACGGTGACATCTGTCGTTAGCTCCCCTAACACAGAGCCATCCGAGCTTAAAACCTTAGCGCTTACCGTTTGGTCGCCCTGGCTATCGGTAGAGACTGGCAATGTAAACTGCACATCGGCATCGATGGCTAACGTCAGCGGGCAACTTTGCACGTCACCGGTTAACGTACAGCCCGCCAGAGCCGTCATGTCGCCGCCCTGCCATTGTATTTCGAGGGTGGCATCATCTAAGGCTGGCCCCGCTTGGTGCTGTGCGGTAATAACCAGCGCCAAATCCTTGCCGACCCTGGCCGGTAAACCTTGCCAACTGCGACTCAGTGCCACCACGCTTTGCGTCGCTTCACTGACTTCCAGTACAAAGCTCTGCGTTGCCGTTTTAGCGCCGTCAGAAGCAGTCAGTGTTACGGTATGGTCGCCCTCGGAGCCAGCAGGCGCAGTGCCGGTCAGAACATCATCATCAAGGGTTAACCAGCTTGGCGCTTCGGTAAGCGTCAGAGTCACAGCACTATCGGGGTCATTGACTTCGACCTGGTAGCTCAGTGTGCTGCCAACCACCATCGAACTCGGAGCCGTGCTGGTAAATTCTGGGGCGTCGTTTACCGGACTGATGGTTAATGTCACAGTAGCGCTACTGCTGCCACCGTTACCATCACTGACGGTATACATGAAGCTGTCAGACGTAGACTCACTGCCATCATGTTGGTAACTAAAACTGCCATCGCTATTTAGGCTAAAACTACTTGCCTGTGCAGGACCACTGAGCAACGTTGCCGTCAGGGTATCGTTATCCGTATCGCTGTCATTGGCCAGTACTCCGTTCGCTGCCGTGGTGGTTAGTAGCCCACCTTCAGCGAGACTGTAGCTATCAGCATTAGCCACCGGCGCGGTGTTGCCGTCTGTAACTTCGATGGAAAATACCGTTAATGAGGCAGTCTCAGTGCCGTCGGTAACACTGATCTGAATATTACTGTAGGTGCCGACATCATCCTGAGTGGGCGAGCCAGTAAGCGCGCCGGTGCTGGTATCAAAACTTGCCCAAGAAGGTTTATTGACGATAGAGAACGTTAAGCTGTCACCATCGGCATCACTAGCGGAAGGAATAAAACTATAGGTTGCAGCCGCAGCAGCAGTACTGTCCGGGCTACCACTGATGGTGGGTGCAGAATTTGCGCCCGTTGACGTTTCGGTATCTTTGGTTACCGACGCCACACTGGCGCTACCGGCATTACCCGCCACATCAGTTAGTGTCAGGCTGTAACTTAAGGTGCCATCGTTAAGGCCGCTAACATCAATGCCGGTTAACTGCTGGTTACTCGCTGTAACAGTGCCGCTGCCAGACACCGCTGTACCGCCGCCACTGCTCGACACCGCGAATTGATAGCTTGCGCCAACCTCGGCGCTGCTAAAGGTCACCGAACTTGCACTTTGATTGCTGCTGTTAATCTCGCTTTGGTCGACCACCAAGCTGTAACCGCTGGGCGCCGTGGTATCAATGGTCAGGCTCAGCGCCGCTGACGCGTCTGATTCATTACCTGCCCCATCAGTCTGTACCGCGGTAAGACTGTGGCTGCCTTCGGCCAAAGTGCTGGTGGTCACGCTCCAGTTACCACTGCTGTCAACGGTGGTGCTTCCTACCTGGGTCGAGCCGTCCCGTACCACGAGGCTGGCGTTTGCTTCACCGGTACCACTCAGGGTTGGGGTGGTGTCGTTAGTAATGTCATCACCACTGGTGCCACTATCGGAGCTGCTATCCAGTACGAGGCTCGAGGTGGCAGCTGGTTGCTGCGTATCTTTGGTTACCGACGCGACGCTGGCGCTACCAGCATTACCCGCCACATCAGTTAATGTCAGGCTGTAACTTAAGGTGCCATCGTTAAGGCCGCTAACATCCAGCCCTGTTAGCTGCTGGTCACTGCTCGCAACGGTGCCACTGCCAGACACCGCTGTACCGCCGCCACTGCTCGACACCGCGAATTGATAGCTTGCGCCAACCTCAGCGCTGCTAAAGGTCACAGAGCTCTCACTTTGATTGCTGCTGTTAATCTCGCTTTGGTCAACCACCAAGCTGTAACCGCTGGGCGCCGTGGTATCAATGGTCAGGCTCAGCGCCGCTGACGCGTCTGATTCATTACCTGCCCCATCAGTCTGTACTGCGGTAAAGCTATGGCTACCTTCGGCCAAAGTGCTGGTGGTCACACTCCAGTTACCACTGCTGTCGACGGTGGTACTTCCTACCTGGGTCGAGCCATCCCGCACCACGAGGCTAGCGTTTGCTTCACCGGTACCGGTTAGAGTCGGGGTGGTGTCGTTAGTAATACTATCGCCACTGGTGCCACTATCGGAGCTACTATCAAGCACCGGGGTTGATGGCGCTGCTGGCGCTTCAGTATCACCACTGACTGCTGCTGAGACCGTAATATCGTCAACCAGTACATCGAGATCGGAGCCGGTGATGTACAAAGCATCAATATTGTTAAAAGTGGTATTGCTGCTAAGCGTTACCGTGCCGGTGGATGCTGTGGTCGAACCTATCTCGACACCGTCCCTATAGCCGTGCAGGGTGACGGTGCTATCCCCGGCATTGGTATCAAGAAAAAAGGAATCGAGTTTAAATTCAGAGCCGTCCTGGCTACTGATGTGTATTTCGGTGACATCGCCGATATTGACACTATAAAAGTACAACCAGTAGGAACCATCCGGGCCATTGCCGTTGATACTGGTCAGGGAGTTCAAATAGAAGGGGTCGTGACCGGAACTGAGGTTGCTGTAAAAGACGAAGGAGTTGCCAATGTTGGAGTTATTGGAGAAGTAAGTGGGACTGCTGGCGACGCTTTCAAAGTCCTCATTACTCACCGCCAGCAATATGGGCAGCTGGGCCAATAAAACATTGTTAGCAGCGCGGCCTTGACCATATTCAAGGATTAGATCCCCCCCCAGCGCAGCGGGGCCTGTGGCATCTGTTGATGCCAGCACCGGCCGGGCGATACTAGCCGAGATTGCATCAACCAACTGGTACCCAGTCCCACTGGCCACGTCACAGCCCCATAGTTCCACCTGGGCATCGGCGGTTAGGTGCTGCTGCCAGCGGGCAAAAAATTCGGGGTGCGCTGCTAAATAGGCTTGGTCCAGGCGCTGCCCAGCTATTTCAAGAACACCTGATGCACCGTGGCTAACCAGGCTGACCCGCGACCACTGGCTACCGGCAAGCGCCGAGGGCAGCTCATCCAAGCTCTGCACTATTCGCAGTTGCTGCCCTTTTTCTACATGCACGTCCGGCGCCAAAGCGGCATCTACCAGCACCAGCTCTTTGGCTTGCACTTGGCCGACAACAGCCATCAACGTTAACAACAGCAGCAACAAACGCCACATCAGTATGTCCTCACCTCAAAAGCAGGCATCAAGCCCGTGTTTCCAAAGCCCCAACCGTTAGGAGTGGGGCGGATAAACGCCATATAGACAGATAATGAAATTCACCACCTGATATGGCTGTAAGTTGTTATGGGCCTGGCTGCCGCCAGTGGCAGTCAAGGCAAGGGGCGACATGGTTGTATTAACACTGTCGCTGTATTGCTCGTACGGTAAACGGCCAGATTGGCCCTGTGCCCATACCGCGTTTTGCGGCTCTTGTTCATCGCTGCTGGTAGCCGCCTGGGCCTGATGAGTGTGGGCTGGCATCTGTGAGGTCAGCAGCGTTACGGTATCTACACCGCTCGTTTCCCCAAGTACAAACGGGCTAAGACCCGGCCCCGTCCCCCAGTGCATAGGCGCACGCCCACGCAGGTCTGGCAGGGCAAAAGTACTGATGCCATCGCCACCGTAGGTGGTGCCCAGCAATGAAAATAGCGCCGTGTTCTGGCTTATAGGCATTAACTGGCCGTCACAAAAAGCCCAGCTCCTTGGGGCAAAATTGCCGCCAAAAAGGCGGATCTCACCGGTATATGCGTCCATTAATCCGTTCCTTAACTTCGGCTGGGGAAAAGCCCTTGGGTGGCGATACAAAAGCTCACCACCAGAAAAGGCTGCATGTTGTTATGTGCTTGGCTGCCGCCACTGCTGCCAATCGCGGCCTCTGACATTGTGGCGTCGGCAGTGCTGGCGTAGCCGTCGGCGTAATCACCCACAGACCAGTAATGCCCCACCGGCGAAGACTCTGTTGCCGCTGCGCTCTGGGCCATAGCAAGGTGATTGTGTACGGGCATTTCAGCCACCGTCAGGGTATGGGTTTCCTCGCCGGCACTTTGTCCCAGAGTGCGGTCAGCGCTGGCATGGACAGGGGCTCGTCCTTGCAGATTGGGTAAGCCAAAGGTGCTGGTGCCGTTGCCGCCATAGGTCGTACCGAGGATGGCGAACAATGCCTGATTGCTGGCGATGTTTAGCAGTTGGCCATTACACAGCGCCCACCCTGTGGGGACCTTATCGAAGGCAAAAGCGCGGATCTCACCGATAAAAGGTTCAGACATGACTATTCCTTTAGCTTTCAGAGGGGTAGATACCCACCAGACTGATGATGAAAGTCACCGCCAGGGCCGGCATACCGTTCTCATGAGGTAAGTTGCCTCCCGCAACAGATATTGCCTGTGCTCCCATGCTGCTATTCGGTGCCGAAGAGGCATAAAGCGCAACTTCGGTACCACCCGCCCAGACATGGCTCTGTGGAGTACCGCTGTTACTGGCCGATGCAGCCAAAGCCTGGTGGCTGTGCGCGGGAAGCTGAGACTGCAGCAAAGTGACACTTTCCTGGCCACCCTGCTGCCCCAAAACATAACTGCTGCCTGAAGCTGTACTGGTGCCTTGGTGCAGCGGCAAACGGCCACAAAGGTTTGGTAGCCCAAAGCTCGTGCGTCCGTCGCCACCAAAGCGGTTGCCCAGTAAGCTGTAAAGCTCCTCATATTGGCTAATGGCAAGTAATTGGCCGTTACAAAACGCCCAACCTTCGGGCGCAAAATTGCCGCCGAAAAGTTTGATTTCACCCAGATAAGGTTCCATAACTGCTCCTTGCTCTTTTATTTGAATTCGTCCGTTGCCAACCAAGGAAGACTGGCCTATGCCCTTGCCCACCGGCATCACATTGCGCGCCATCACCCCAAACGACCGGCCTTTTATGGCCAAACTTTATGCTGTCGGCCGGCAGGCTGAACTCGCCAGCTTTCCTTTCGACGACCAACAAAAAGCCCTTTTTCTGCAAAGCCAGTTCGAGGCCCAATACCAGCAGTATTTCCTCAACCATGACTGCCAGCGTTATCGCTTGCTCGAAAGTAACGGGGCTCCGATCGGGCGCTGGCTTACCCGTGAAAACAGCCACGGCTTTCAGGTGGTAGACATTGCCCTGCTGCCTACTCATCAGCGCCTGGGCATCGGCAGTGCTCTGCTACGCAAGCTCCAAACTGAAGCCATGACGCTGGGTAAATCGATACAGTTGCAGGTCGCGCCGCTCAATGCGGCGGTAAGGCTGTATGAGCGGCTGGGCTTTCAACACCAAGCCTCAACAGATGGCTTCTACCAGTCCATGATCTGGTGGCCGCCAATGGCACAAAGCAGCTTGGGCAATAAGAGCCAAAACGGGCTTAAAACCGGTTGAACTGGATGGAAAGAACCAGCAGCAACTGAGTAAGCATCGCCAACTAAGCTCTGCCAATAGGCCTAATTTGGATGGCCCCAAACAAGGGCACCTATACTCACCAATGCCGTCCACAGGCAGCCACAAAAGCCTATATCAACACACTTAAAACGCAAATTTTTCAATATGTTTACATTAAAATCTTTTTTAATACCAGAGCAACCCAAAATGCTCTAAAGGTGCAAACAAAGGGGCCGCAATAAGCACAGATACAATATTGAAAGAGAGATGATGTATAGCGCGTTACGCAGGCTACTTGCATCTGCTGCGTAGGGACCGTTCAAAAGGTCTTGCCGAGGTGGGATTCAGGGCCGTTCGCTCAGTGTGGCTAGCCCCTGGGCATCAAGCTGGCAATAGATCAGCTCGCGGTTGCCGTGGTCTTCAATTTGGTAGCGGTTGTCTTTTAAGCGGCGGATGCGCACGCTTTGGTGGCGGTAACGCTGCTCGATGGCGTTTAAACACAGGCTCTGCACCATGGCGTCATCAAGCTGGCGCTTTACCTTTTTCACCGTTTCTTGGGGCGGCGCAGTGTTGTTTGGCGCGGCGCTATCAATAAACAGCATCCGCGCCACACCTAACACCAGCAGTATTGCCACCAATAACATAACAAGGCGCATGGTAGACCACCCTAAGGGAACAGTTCGCCGGGTTTGAGTTGCCCCAGCACGCCGTAGTTGGGGTTTTCCAGGCTTTCGGTGCGGTTAAACGTCAGCGGCTTGCCGTGCAAATCCACAATGCAGCCACCCGCCTCACAAACAATGGCCCAGCTGGCGGCGGTGTCCCACTCGCCGGTAGGGCCGATACGCACATAAGCATCGGCTGCGCCTTCGGCCACCATGCAGGATTTCAAGCTGGCAGAACCAAAGGGCCGGGCGGTAAAGTCAAAGCCGGGTTGCAAGTGCGATTTAAGCCAGTCCAGTGATTGGTGGCGAGACACCGCCAATAGCGGCGGCGTGGGTGGTTTACGGGTATGAATCGGCTGGCCATTTTTAAAAACGCCCTGGCCTTTAATCGCCCAGTAACAGTCTTTGCTGACCGGCGCGTGAATAACCCCCAGCACCGGTTCGTTGTCTACCACCAGCGCGATGTTCACCGCAAAATCCGGGGAACCACCAACAAACTCGCGGGTGCCGTCCAACGGGTCAACCAGCCAGTAAACCTGCCAAAGTCGCCTTTCGGCAAAGGGCTTATGGCCAGACTCTTCAGACAAAATGGGAATGTCTGGGGTCAGGGCTTTTAGGCCCTTTAAGATCACTTTATTGGCAGCAATATCGGCATTGGTTACCGGGCTGTCGTCGGCCTTTTGTTCGGTTACCAGCTCTTCTGAGCGAAACCACGGCAAGATGGCGTCGCCCGCTTGGCGCGCCAAGGCAATTACATCATCAAGTAGGGCATTTGGATTCATATCAGGGCCTGTTCCTCAAACCAGTCCCGAGCCAGCAGGAGCGCTGTTAGACTGCGCGCCTCGGAAAAGTCTTGCTGATAGCGTAGCTCATTGAGCTTGGCCAGCGGCCAGGGCACCACTTCAATGGGTTCGGGTTCGTCCCCTTCCAGGCGCGAAGGGTACAGGTCGCGGGCGATAAGCAAGGTCATCTTCGAGCCAAAATACCCCGGTGCCATCGACACTTCTCTTAGTACCGTCCATTCCCTGGCGCCATAACCAATCTCTTCTTGTAGCTCGCGGTTTGCCGCTGCCAAAGCATCTTCACCTGGGTCAATCAGCCCTTTGGGAAAGCCCAGTTCATAGGCGTGCATGCCGGCGGCATATTCGCGGCCCAGCAGCAGGGTGTTGTCGTCAAGTAATGGCACTATCATCACCGAACCTCTGCCCTTACCTGCCATTCTCTCGTAATAGCGTTCCACGCCGTTAGAAAAACGCAGGTGCAACTGTTCTACCTTGAACAAACGACTCTTAGCCACTATTTCGGCGTCAAGTA
Organism: Gallaecimonas mangrovi; assembly: GCF_003367375.1. GTDB lineage: Bacteria > Pseudomonadota > Gammaproteobacteria > Enterobacterales > Gallaecimonadaceae > Gallaecimonas > Gallaecimonas mangrovi. The sequence goes on along the minus strand of NZ_CP031416.1, from coordinate 244,208 downwards.
CTTCAGGAAGCTGGGCTGATTTCGTCATAGAGCTACCGCTGTCATAGAATAACCTTCCCATTACACCCAATCACAGAGACAGATGCCAGATGCTTGATGACCAAAGGCTAAATTGGGCAGCAATTGATACCGTTTTATTGGATATGGACGGCACTTTGCTGGATCTCCACTTTGACAGCCACTTTTGGTTAGAAAGGGTGCCGCAGCTTTTGGCCGAAAAAGACAACATTAGTCTGGCAGACGCACAAAAGCGCATTGATGCCGAATACCAAGCGGTATTTGGCACCCTTAAATGGTACTGCTACGACTACTGGACCGAGCGCCTTAACCTCGATATCGACACCGCCAGCCGCGAAGTTAAGCACTTAATTAGTTTACGCGACGACACCCTGCCCTTTCTGAAGGCGCTGCGCGCCAGTGGCCGGCGGGTGATTTTGCTCACCAACGCCCACCCCAAAAGCCTGTCACTGAAAGTGGAGCTAACCGAGCTGGATAAATACCTCGACCAGTTGGTTTCAACCCACCCGTATCGTGCCTCAAAAGAAGCGCAATCACTGTGGCACGCGGTGCAGCAAGATTTGGGCTTTGACCCGGCCCGCACCCTGTTTGTGGACGACTCACAGCCAATATTGGAAGCGGCGCGCCGCTTTGGCATTGGTTACTTGCTGGGGGTTGCCAACCCCGACTCGCAAAAGCCTCACAAAGCGTTCGACGGTTTTAATGCCATTAGTGATTACCGCAGCTTGCTAGACGCCATAGCCGCGCCGCGCTGACACAAAAAAGCCCTCAGCTGAGGGCTTTTTTCTAGCGAGGCAAAGGCCCCTGAAATTGCAGCGGGTAGCGGCCGTCGCCGTGGGGGCGCCCAAAGAAATCGAAAATGGATTTCAGGTTCTTGGGTAAATCTGCGGCAGGTTTGGCAAAGCCACGCACCTGATAGCGCCGCGCTTCAAGTCGTGCTTCTAATTGCAGGCCAAGCTGTGGCGGCTGGTCATGTACGGCAGAGGTGATAACGCCCTTGTCACAACCCAGGTCGGCATCAATACGGCCAAGGTTAAAGTTACCAAAATGGTTGCTCACCGAGGCATTAAGCCACTGCGCCTTACCGGCCAGGCTTTCGCACCAAGGCACGCCTTGTGTGAAGTGGGTAATGGCAATGGCTAAATCGCCGCCAACCTGACTTGGCACCGGCAACCGTACCCCGGCAACAAGCGGCGCAACCGGGGTGCGCACCAGCAAGTTATCAACCGACACCTTGCCAGAAAAACTGGCGGCAAGCTCGCCGCTAAGCCGGGTAACGCCGGGGCGGCTATGCACCGACAGTGCGATGTGCCCGCTTAAAAGCGACAGCGGATGTAACTGCCATGAAAGGCTGTCAAAACGCACCCCCTGCACCGTTACGCTGCTAAGCTCGCCGTGCCAAATACTGCCCGACACGCCTTTAAAATCAACTTGCGGTGGCAGCGTGATTTGCCCTAGCACCACCGCCGCTGGTAGCTGCCAAATAAGGGCGATAACAAAAAACACCACCGCCGCTAATGTCCATTTCACTGCTTTCATCATTAGCCTGCTGCCAGTTCCAGTCGCCGCACCTTAACGATGCCGGGCTTGCCGGCGGTGGCAATATCTGCCTGGGACACACTTAGCCCCTGCTTGAGCTGCAACTCGGTCAGCCATTGCAGCAATTTCTGATAAGGCACTTCGTCAATCCAGACGTTGATGCTACCGGCCGTTGGTTGCAAGCGGTCGATACGAATACCGTATTGGTTAGCACTGCGGGTAACGCGGTCGGTCAGGCTGCCAGAACCGGCTGACAGCTTGCTGCCTTTGGCGATCAGCACCTTAATACCCTGCTCGTGCAGATACTGCAGGTCCGCCTGGCGAAAATTAAGGGTTTGCTGCGCGTTTGCTTCAGCATTCGATAGCGGTTGCCACACCGCAAAGTAGAGAAGCCCCAAGGCAAAAAACGGCGCGGCCCAGGTCAAAATCTGCCGGTCGCGGGGGGCCAAATTGTGCCAATAGTCTTTGATCATCCCTTGCTCCTTAGGATCAAGGTGCCAGATACACCACCGTCAACCGAACTTTGGCCGCCGGTGTCTACCTGGTAGCGGTCACTTAGGGCCTGCTTGAGGCGCTCAAAAGTCGAAAAATCCGGCACCGTGGTCAGCAGCCGAAGCTCGCCACGGCTGCCATCAAAGCGCAGGTTGTCGGGTTTAATGTTGCCGATTTTGGCAAAGGTTACCGACAGGTCATTGAGCATGGCCAGCAAGCTGGCATTGTTGGACGCAGTGCCAAGGTTTTTTAATTTACCGCGCAATTGCGCCCTGACCGCACCAGCGCTCACCAAACGTTCGCCCGGGAACAGCCGCCCGTAATCTTGGCTAATTTGCTTCTCCACTGTGTCGGCTTGGGCATCGAGGCGATAAATGGCCACCGCTTTGGCAACCAAAGCCACCACCAACAAGGCGCCGATACTGGCCGCCACCGGCCACCACTGGCGAGTGAGGGTTTTTGACTTGGACTTGCGCTGATAGGGGCCGGTCAGTAGATCCAGCGGCAGGTTATCAGCCGCTTTAGCGGCTACTGACAGCGGCAAATCGGCCTGCATTTGGGTAAGGGTGCAGGTCAGTGGCAAAGCCACCTCACCGTAGGCTTCCACCGGTTGCACTTCGTCGGCCACCATCGGTGCAACCACCCATTCGGCCAGCTTGGCGTCAACGCTCAGCCCCGAATAAGGGCCGGTGCGCAGCAACAAGTCGCCGTCCAGCGCCAGTGCGGTCCAGCTCGGCGCTTGCCAGGGCAGTGCCAGATAATCGGGCACCAGCTTCCAGGGTTCAATACCGGCTTCATCCAGCCAGCCCAGCCATTGCTGCAACAGCTGGTGGCGCACCGCCAGAACCGACACCACGCCGTTTTGCGGTTTCAGTAAAAAGTGCAGGCTATCTACGTCATCGGCCAGCTCTTCTTCCAGCATAAAAGGCACGGCCTTCATAAACTGCCGGCTTTTATTGGCTTGTTTTACTTCGCCATTAAAGCAGCTGCTACCGGGCACCAGCACCAGCACCCGGCCTTCCAGGCTGTTAAGTTGCGTTAAGGTTTCAGCACCCGGCAAGGTACCGCTGGCCAGCACCACCTGTTCGGTAGCAGACCAATGCAACCAACTGATGGGTTGGTCATCTTGCACCGGCAGGCGAATAACCACCGTGTTCACAGGTGACCTCCCAAGCGGCGCCACAGCACCGTCAGCTTGTTGCTGTCATCCTTTTTCAAAAGGCTCGTCATATACATGGGTCTGTTTTGATAGCGTCCTTCTAACTCAACAAAGAAGCGGTCAGACTTAACCACCAAGGCCTCTTTTGCTGAATCCGTTAAATTCTGTAGCCCCGACAAGGTTGGGTCCGCCCAGGCGGCTTCCACACTGTCGTAGCCATTTTTGGGGCGACCGCTGATAACCTGCTGCGCATCTTTTAAGGTCATCGGCGTAAAAATCGCCGCCAGTACCACGGCGTCTTTTTCGGCAATGGTATTGATGTTGACCTTCAGCTTGTCATCATCCAGGGCGCAGATATAGGGGCTGACCTTTTGATAAATCTCAGCACTCACCCCGTTTACCACCCTCAGTTCCGATTTGTCGACCATCGGTGCGTTAGCCGCCAGGTAAGGGTGCGCCTTGCCTTCGTACTCCGAGTCTTCGGCGCCAAAACTGCCGGTGACGTCGGAGTCTTGGTCTAGCCAGTCTTCCAGCGAATAGGCAACGGTTTCGGCCTGAAAGGTTTCTACCCCCAAATCTTCCAACAAGGCTTGAAAGGCCTTGCGATTGGCCTCTGCCGCGTTGCCAGTGAGGCTATTGAGGTTAAAACAGGTTCTGGCGTCTTTAATTTCGCCGGTTACCCCGCCACCGTCGATAGGGAAACTCTGCTTTTTATCCCAGCCCTGGCTGGGGTCTAAAATACCGTCGTTTTTATCTAACAAGCGGTGCAGGGCAAGTTCGGCATAGGCTTCACCCGACAGCGCGTAAAAGTACGCCTGATGCTGGCCCAGCTGGTTACCGGTACGGCGAATGTTCAGCCCCAGCCTTGAGGCCATGTTGGCTGCCAGCACCACAATAACCGACAAAATCAGCAGCACCACAATCAGGGCGATACCTTGTTGCTGGCGCCTCATTTGCTGTCATCCTTTTTCTTGGTTGGGATGGCAAAACGGCGCTCGATTTCCCCGTAATCTTTCAGGGTGATTTTCAGGGCAATGGCTTGTGGCAAGTCAGAGGCGTCCCAGCTTTCCTGCCAGGCATCACCGTCGTAATAACGTACCTTGAAGCTTTCTACATCGGTTAGCAGCACCTGCTGCTGCGGCTCCATGCCGATTTCCGGGTCCGGGTAGAAGAAGTATTTTTTTATCAGCTTGCCATCTTGTAACAAATACCCGGCTAACTGCACCTCGCCCCGGGGTAGCATCGCCTGGGGGTTTTGCCAGCCGCGGCGGGTAAAGAGCACGCCGTCGTCTTCACTTTCCAGCGCATAGGCGCTGCCGCTTAAAACATGGGTTTGCTGATCGCCGTTAGGGAACCTAACCTGGCGGGTGGTGAGCTGCTCCATGTCGCGCTCGATGGTCAGCATCGCTTGCTGCACCTCGGCCAAGCGTTTGGAGGCCTTATCGGAGCTGTTATCAGCGCTCATCACTTGGTTGAGCACCTGATAGGCCGCCACGGCGATAAGCGCGAAAATGGCAATGGCCACCAACATTTCAATGAGGGTAAAACCGCGCTGGCGCCTCATTTTCCCGACTCCTGCACCGCCACATAACGGCGCATCACCGCTTCGGGGTGCGTCAGATCGCTACTGCGCGACACCGTGACTTCCCAAGCGTAAAAGTCGCTGTCTTCGGTTTTCAGTTTTTTTAGCCGCCAGTACCATTCAATACCGGCTTCCTTCTCGGTGCCCTTTTGGCCGTCTTTAAAGCTTAAGTATTCAGTGTCGTTGAGCTTGTTACTGGCCACCCAGTCGGCAAAGGTTTTATCTTTTAAAATGCTAAGGCTGCGAATATTGCTGGTGGTTGCGTTAATAACGGCTATGGCGGCAATGGCAAAAATGGCCATGGCTACCAGCACCTCAATCAGGGTAAAGCCGCCCTGGCGCTTCACCACTTCACCTCGCCGTCGCTCCAGCTCATGTCACTTTGCTGTGGTCGGCTTAAGCTGCCGTTGGCATGGCCTTCAATACAGACCGTTAGCACTTGCTGCGGTGAGCCGCTGCTAAGCAACGCCTTTTCCTGGCTGGCTCTGGCGGCGTCGGTAATGCCATCCAGCGCCGAGCTTTTCACCTTATAAAGGCACAATTCAAACGGCAAAAACTCGCCAGAGGGTAAAAAGAACAGGTGCGGTGTCAGCCGCTTTTTACCGCTGTCGGTGCTGTCATCGTCAAAGCCCAAACCGTCTTTGTCGTTATTAGAAAAGGCGTTTTCTGGAATTAAGCTTTCACCCAGGGCCAGACCTTGCAGTTTTAAGCTGCCATGAATGCCTTCACCGCTTTGCCAGTTTTTCAGCACATTGTCGTCGCTAAGGGCCACCCAAGCACCTTTGGGTTGGTCATCATCAAAGCTGTTGTTATCGCTCTTGTCTTTGCGGTTACGGCGCGCGCCGCCGGCAAAAAGGCTACTGATATCATCACCGCTTGCCGGCGTTTTAGCGTTGTCTTCGCCAGCATTGCCGTTAGCGGCTTTATCGGCATCATCACTGCCGGGAGCCGGGGCGTCGGGGTCAAAGCGCATCACCTCAACGCCGCCGTTTTTATTAAACTTAATGCCCAAAGACTCGGAGCGCATGATGGCTTCATCATGTAAAAGTGCAAAGCGTGCCTGCCATTTGTCGGCGGCGGTTTGCAGACGCTTACCGTCACTGGGGCCACCAAAAGACAGGGCCACCATGGTCACCATTAGCCCCACCAGAAACAGGACAACCAGGATCTCGATAAGCGTAAAACCATGGGCACGCTGGGCTCGCATCGTTACTTTTGGAAATCCTTGAGGTTCCAGTTGCCGATGTCGGCATTGAGGCCATCACCGCCTTCCTGACCATCGGCACCGAGGCTGTAAAGGTCGTAACGGCCATGCTCACCGGGATTAATGTAAATATAAGGGCGGCCCCAGGGGTCGTTAGGCAGGCGCTTGATATAACCGCCCTGGCGATAGTTACGCGGCGCCGGGCTTGGCGCGCTTACCAGTGCTTGCAGGCCCTGGTCGGTGGTAGGCAGGGTGCTGTTATCGAGGTAATACATTTCCAGCGCCGATTCCAGGCCGTTAATGTCGGCTACGGCTTTTTGCACCATGGCTTTGTCTTTGTTACCCAACACGTTCGGCGCAACGATGGCGATCAGCATCCCCAGGATCACCACCACCACCATGATTTCAATAAGGGTAAAACCCCGTTCCTTTTTATTCATCACTACCACTCCATCAGGCGGCTTAAGCCACCAAATTATTCATTTCTAAAATCGGTTGCAGGATAGACATCACGATAAAAAACACAATACCGGCCATCAATACCACCATGGCCGGTGTCAAAATTCCCAGAGTCACCGCCACTAGGTTGGAAAACTCCCGGTCCTGGTTATCAGCGGCCCTTTCCAGCATTTGCGTCAGCTCACCGGATTTTTCCCCCGATGCCACCATGTGCAGCATCATCGGCGGAAACAGCTTGGTTTGGGTTAAGGCCTGGCGCAGGCTGGTGCCTTCACGGACCTTGGTGGTGGCCTCTTCAATGGCTTCGCGCATTACGTCGTTGGTGAGCACTTCACCGCTGATGCGCATGCCTTCAAGTAGCGGCACTGACGAGGCACTACAAATCGCCAGGGTTCGGGCAAAACGGGCGGTATTGACCCCGCGCACCACCTTGCCAAGCACCGGCATGGTAAGCCAAAAGCCATGTACTTTTTTGCGAAAGTTGGGCTTTTTCATGGCTTTGGAAAAAGCAAAACCCGCCACCGCAACCGCCGCCAAAATCAAAAGGCCCCACTGGCGCAAAAAGTCGGAGGCGGCGATTAAAAAACGGGTACTGGCAGGCAACGTGGCGTTCATGTGTTGGAACTGGCCCACCACCGTTGGTACCACAGTGGTAAGCAGCATCGACACCACGCCAATGGCCACCAAGGTCAGAATGATGGGGTAAATCATCGCTTGCTGAATTTGCTGCTTCACGCTTTGGCGCTGTTCGGTGTAATCGGCCAAGCGGTTTTGCACGGTATCCAAATGGCCAGACTTTTCACCGGCCGACACCATGGAGCAATACAAGTCGTCAAATACATTGGGAAATTCGGCCATGGAATCGGCCAGGCTGTAGCCTTCCACGACCTTGGAGCGTACCGCCATTAAAATACGTTTAAGGCGCGGCTTTTCGGTTTGGTCAGACACCGCTTTTAAACACTCTTCCAGCGGCAAGCCCGATTGCACCAAGGTAGATAACTGCCGGCTGATAAGGGCCAGGTCTGACACCGACACCTTGCGGCCAAAACCCAGGCCGCGGGCCTGACCACGGGCTTTTTCTTGCTGGACGCTTTCGGCCAGTGAAACCGGCATTAAGCCCTGGTCGCGCAATGAAAAACGCGCGGCGCGGGCGGTATCGGCTTCAATAATGCCTTTTTTCTGTTTGCCCTTGGCATCCAGTGCAACGTATTCAAAGGCGGCCATTAATCCTCCCGGGTTACCCGCAGCACTTCCTCAAGGGAGGTGATACCTGCGCGCACCTTGGCAAAGCCGTCGTCTCGAATACTGGCTACCGCTTTACGTACCTGCTTCACAATGGCCTGTTCGCCCTTACCGCCGTGAATAAATTCCCGCAGTTTTTCATCAATGATGATGAACTCGTGAATGCCAGTACGGCCGCGATAACCGGTGTGGTTGCAATGCTCGCAGCCTTTGGGGCGATAGAGGCTGGGCTTTTTCTCGTCGCCCAGCGCCATCAGCTCCACTTCCGCTTTACTGGCTTTGTATTCCTCGCGGCAATGGGGGCAAAGCCGGCGCACCAGGCGCTGGGCCAACACCCCCAGCAGGGAGCTGGAAATCAAAAACGGCTCTACGCCCATGTCTTCAAGGCGGGTAATGGCACCGGCGGCGGTATTGGTGTGCAAGGTCGACAACACCAAGTGGCCGGTGAGCGACGCTTGCACCGCAATTTGCGCGGTTTCCAGGTCACGAATTTCCCCCACCATCACCACGTCCGGGTCTTGGCGCAAAATGGCGCGCAGGCCGCGGGCAAAGGTCATGTTCACTTTCGGGTTAACCTGGGTTTGGCCAATGCCTTCGAGGTCAAATTCGATAGGGTCTTCAACGGTAAGAATGTTGCGGTCTTTGGAGTTAATCTCGGAAAGACCGGCGTAAAGCGTGGTGGATTTACCGGAACCGGTGGGGCCGGTAACCAGAATAATGCCGTGGGGCTTGCGAATAAGGCCTTCGAACTGGTCGCGCACCGAGCGCACCATGCCTAGGTCTTCAAGGTCTAGGCGCACGGCGTTTTTATCCAACAGCCGCAGCACCACCCGTTCGCCGTGGTTAGACGGCATGGTGGATACCCGCACATCTACCGCCCGGCCAGCAATGCGCAGGCCAATACGGCCATCTTGCGGCACCCGTTTTTCGGCGATATCCATCCGCGACATCACCTTGATACGGGACACCAGCAGGTTGGCCAGCTTACGGCTGGGCTTGAGCACTTCTTTGAGTACCCCATCCACCCGAAACCGCACCACCAGCGCTTGCTCGAAGGTTTCGATATGAATATCTGAGGCCCCTTCCTTGATGGCTTCAGACAATAGGGCGTTGATTAAACGAATAACCGGCGCGTCATCGTCGGAGTCTAACAGGTCTTCCGTTTCTGGCAGCTCTTCGGCCAGGGCGTTAAGGTCCAGATCGGCGCCAATGTCTTCCATTAACTGGCGGGCAGCGCTGGAATCACGCTGGTAAGCAGCCACTAACTGCTCTTCGAAGTCGTGGTTGTTAATGGGCGTTGGTGCAATGTCTTCGCCCAAAAAACGCCAGGCTTCCAGCAGCGCTTGCGGCTGGGCACCTTCACGAAAGTACAGTTTGCCCTCGGTAAACAGCACCCCATGGCGCTTGGCAAAGGCAAAGGGCAGCCGGCCCGCGGCTAGCTCCTGCTCAGGGCTGAGTTCCTCGGTGGCGGCAACACTTTGCTCCAGGCCTTCAGCCAAGCTTTGGTCAGTCATCTTGGTCCTTGTCCTTAGGCTGGCCTTCCTTGCCATCCCGGTCGCGGATATATTCGGTCAGGCTTGGCGGCTGCGCCAGGCTGTCGTCCCACGGCGGGATCTCGGGAGCGTCCATAAAGGGCATCAGGCTAATGCCTTCTTCCTGGCGTTTCACTTGCTCGTCGCGCACCAGGTTGTATTTCTCACGGCTGATATCGCGCATGGTTTTATCGTCACGCACTATGGTGGGGTGAATAAAGACCATCAGCTTGCGCTTTTTCTTGGTGCTGGACGTAGACTTAAACAGGTTGCCAATCCAGGGAATGTCGCCCAGCAGCGGCACTTTTTCCACTGACTCTTGGGTTTCTTCGTCAATCAAACCGCCCAACACAATGGTGTCGCCACTGTGCACCATAACGGTGGTATTGACTTGGCGTTTTTGCAGGGTGATGTCAACCGAGGTATTACCGGATACGTTAGACACTTCCTGCTTGATGGTGAGCTGAACCGCGTCACCCTTGTTGATTTGCGGCGTTACGTCGAGTTTTACCCCCAGCTGTTCACGCTGCACCGTTTGGAAGGGGTTGGAGGTGCTAGAGCTGGAGCTGGTAGTCGAGCCGGTAATAATGGGCACGTCTTCACCCGATACAAAAGAGGCTTCTTTGTTGTCGAGGGTGGTCACCGAAGGTGTCGACAGAATGTTGGCTTTGGTATCGCTGCTTACCGCGTTAACCAAGGCGCCCCAGTTGCCTTTAAAGACACCCCACAAGGCGCCGTTGACACCACCAAGCGCCGAAGCCAGGTCAGAATAATCACTGCTGTCACTGGTCGATGTCTGGGTAATGGACCCATCGGTATTAGTGGTAGTTGTGGTGGTGCCGCTACTTTGAGTGGCCGATTCATAGGCCGCTCCTAACGTTGTCAAACTCGGAGTAGAGCCGTTAGAGAACTGCTGGGCGCCGTATTTGCTGGAATACCACTGCACGCCAAGGTCGGTGCCGTTGCCGTCGTACAGCTCGACGATCATCGCCTCTACGTGCACCTGGGCGCGGCGAATATCGAGCTTATTAATGACGTTGGTAAGGTTATTGAGCATGTCGGGCTGGCCGGTCAGCACCAAAGCGTTGGTGCCTTCGTCGGCCTTAATAGACACGTCTTGGTTAGAAGCGACGCTACCACCGGCCTTTTCGCCTTTTTTGCTGTCGGCCTGCACCGCCTTGGACACCCCGGTCAGGGTTTCAACCAGGTCTTTGGCGTTAGCATATTTAAGGTAAACCACCCGGGTGTTACCGGTGCTTTCCTCTTTGGTATCAAGGTCACGAATGGTTTTAATGATGCGGTCACGGGCCTTGGTTTCCCCAGACACCAGCACCGAGTTGGTGCGGTCATCTGCCACCACTTTTACCGACAGCGGCGACGAATTGTTGTTGTTGCTGGAGCTGCCCTTAATCAGGTCGTTAACCATGCTTACCACTTGGCTGGCAGAAGCGTATTTAAGCTTCACCACGGTCACTTCCTGGTCACCGGCCTTATCCACCCGCTTGATAATTTGCCCGATACGGTCAACCACCCCGCTACGGCCTGTCACAATCAGGACGTTGGAATCGTCATAGTGCACCACGTTGCCCGCACCGGCGTTATCAACCAACTGGCGCAGCAGTGGCGACAGTTCACGCACCGCCACGTTATGCACCTGGAAGACGCGGGTGATCATTTCATCACCGCCTTCGTGCTTTAACTTGGCGTCAACCACCGGAATGGCGCCGGTTTTCGCGTCTTTGGCTTTTACCACCTTGAGCACACCATTGGGCATGGTGATCACCGCATAACCGTATACATCCAGCACGTTCTGGAAGAACTGGTAGTACTCTTTGGCGGTCATTTGCTCGTAGGAACGCACATCAATTTTGCCGCGTACCGCCGGGTCAACCACGATGGTTTTTTTCAGTACCGCAGCAACAGTGGAAATAAATTCGTTGATGTCGGTATCACGAAATTGCGCCGAATAGGTTTTAGGCGCATTGGCCTGCTCTGCCGCTTGCACCGGCAAAAAGGCCGGGCCGGTTAGCAGCATGGCCAACAGGGCCGCTGCCAGGGTTGGCTTGGCGCCTTTTTTCATGACCATAGGGTTTCCTTTATTGTTCATGGCGGTCATTTTTCAACATTAATGGTCAGGCTCTGGGGCTGGCCATTACGCTCAATCTGTAAGTTAATGCTGTCGAGCCCGCTAAGCTGGCCCATGATGTCAAGGGCTTGCGCCGGGTCGGTGAGGTCATAGCCGTTGATGGATTTCACCAAATCGCCGCTTTTAAGCCCCAGGCTCTGAAACAGTCTTGGGTCACGGCCCGGCTCAACCTGGTAGCCGCTAATTTGGTCACCCTCCCGCTTTGGCGTGAAGTGCACCATATCGGCCAGTGACTGCGGGTTACCGCGCACACGGTCTAAGGTGTCGCGCAGTGACCTTTCAGTAACTGAGGTCTGGTGGCGGGGCTCATGCTCGGCTTTGGGGGGCGCTGGTTTTTCGGGTTTGGCTGGCAGTGTTAACGGCTTGTATTTTTTGCCATCAAGCATCAGCGCTTCGGTTTTGCCGCTGTTATCAAGCAGCACCCTGTCCCAAAGAATGCGCTGAACCTTGGCACTGGTGCCTTTAATAACATCCCCTACCTGATAGGCCATCTGGTTATTCTGGCTTTCAATGATCGCCACCCCGGTGCCGGTTTCGCTTTCAGCCACCAGGCCGGTTAACCGCAGCTTTAACGTGGTTTGCGGGGCATCTACCACCACCTGGCTAGTTTGCGTTTGCTTGGCATCGGCCACCCCAAACATGGGGTAATCATCCAGGCCGCTAACATCCAGCGCCGAGCCGGACTTTTGGCCAAGGTCGGGCCGCCAAGGTTGCACCTGGGCCGACGGCAGAAAAAACTGCCAACAAAGCCCGGCAAAAAGCCACAACGCCACCATGGCTGGCACCACCACCAACACCCGGCGTATAGCAGATTCGGGAATACGCTGTGCAAGCTGAGCAGCGCGTTCAAGAAGTAAGTCTGAATTCATTATCTAGACAGCCCCCCAAGTCATGTTCCGTCCCTGATGGAAGCTGCGTAACCCCTTAAAAAGTGAAACACATCTTAATGTATTAATCTGTTTCTAATATGACTCTGGCTGCAACCTGCTAGTAAAAACCATGGGCAACACAAATGCAACGAAAGTCAGTGCGTTGCCAAGGGTACGATCACAAGATGAATCGCCCGTTGCAAGGGCGCGAACGGACCGTTTCAGTGGCAAATGCCTGGCTGCATTCATGCCCTATCTTGGCCATAATGGCACCAGCAACCAAAGGTGCCTATGAAAGACAAGCAAAGTGACCAAAAAGTTCGCCTGGACAAATGGCTCTGGGCTGCCCGTTTTTACAAGACCCGATCCCTTGCCCGCGCCCAGGTAGAAGGCGGTAAGGTGCATTACAACGGCAACCGGGTAAAAGCCGCAAAAATAGTGGAAGTGGGCGCCAAGGTGCGGCTGTTGGTCGGCCACGATGAAAAGGAAGTCATTATTGAGGTGCTGAGTGAGCAGCGCGGGCCTGCAACAGTGGCACAAACCCTCTACACCGAAACCGAACAAAGCGCGCAAAAAAGAGCCAAAAATGCCGAGGCACGAAAGCTCAATGCCCTGTACAATCCGCACCCCGACAGTAAACCGGACAAAAAACAGCGCCGGCAACTAAGAGATTTCAAGCATCAGGAGTAACCGGCCATGGCCCAAGACCAGCTGCATCGCTTTCTATTTGAAAACGCCCAGGTAAGGGGCGAATTGGTCCAGCTCGACAACAGTTTCAGCGAGATTGTGGCCCACCATAATTACCCTCCACAGGTACAAAAACTGTTAGGCCAGTTAATGGCCGCCACCAGCCTGCTCACCGCCACCTTAAAGTTTGAAGGTGAAATTGCCGTGCAACTGCAAGGCGACGGCCCCTTAAACCTGGCGGTGATCAATGGCACCCACCAGCAAGTGCTGCGCGGTGTTGCCCGTTACCAGGGCGAGGTACCCGACGGCCCCCTTAGCGCCATGGTTGGTAAAGGCTATTTGGTGATCACCATTACCCCCAATGAAGGCGAGCGCTATCAAGGGGTTGTGGGCCTGGAAGGCGACACCCTGGCCGAAGTGCTGGAAGGCTACTTTGCCAACTCAGAGCAGTTGCCAACCCGGTTGTGGCTGTTTGCCGAAGGCCAGCAGGCAGCGGGCATGATGCTGCAAGTGCTACCGGCCGCCGACAACAGCGCCGACGACTTTGAGCACCTCACCACCCTCACCGACACCATTAAGGCCGAAGAACTTTATGCGCTAAGCGCAGAAGAAGTGCTGCACCGGCTCTTTCACCAAGAACAGGTACGGCTATTTGAGCCTCAGCAGGTGAGCTTTAAATGCACCTGCTCACGGGAACGCTGCGAAAACGCCCTGATCTCCCTTGGTGAAAACGAAGTACAAAAGCTGGTTGCCGAGCACAACGGCAAAGTCGACATGGACTGCGAATACTGTGGCAAGCAATACCAGTTTGATGCTGTAGATATAACCGGCCTTTTTGCCGGCGCCAAAGCAGGCCCACAAAGTACCCAGTAAGCCGCTGCCCTCACAAAAAAAGCCCCGCATTGCGGGGCTTTTTTTCGGAACAAGTCAGCTTTTCGTTAGCAAAAAGTCGGCACCAGAACAAAGCAAACACCCTAAAAGGCTGGCGAATACAGCACTGTCGATGTAAATACGAAAACTGGATCTTTATTACTCAGAAGATGGATGTCCTTTATTTCTTACTCTAGTTCCAGCGTCAGTTTTGGCTGTATATAGTGTTCCCTTCTCAGGGATTCAGAAGATGGATGTCCCCTTTATTCGTCCCCTTTATTCGAATTTTTCTTATACAAGATATCTATTTTTCAATCTTATAAGAGAATTCATGACCCTATCTTTTCCGTCAGGAAAGTTAGACAAATAAACGTTAACTGCAGTCTCCATTAATGCGATATAGCTGTCAATTGATAAACTGCTACTTTCAATATCACCAATAAAACAAATAACTTTATCAAAGTTTTGAGGTTCGTCCCAATCTTGACCCAACGAATAAGAGAGTCCTTCCCTCGCGTAAACACCTATTCCGTTAGATGCGTCTTTTATAATATCTGGAAACTTAATAACATCTGCCGTCATTGCCGCTTCAAGCACGTAAAAAAGATCACCGTAAGCTATACCACTCCTATCAAAAGCATTCTCTAAATCATTTAACCAATTCATTTTCATCAGTGATCTCCTTTTGATGCTTGACCACTCAAAAACGCTTAATTTTATTGATTAAATCTATTGGTAAATCTTCCGTCTCTTTTTTAGGATCAATATTACTGACATTGACTTCAAAAAATTTAACTCGATCAAATCTTTCATCTACATCGTTATCTTCACTTGGCCAAGAGTGTGGGAAACTAGAATTTTCAACATATTTTTCAACCGTATCAGGCAGGACTCGAAGCTCGTGTCCCCGGTGGATAACAAAAAACTGTTGGATGTTCAGAATATTTTCCTCTTCGAAAACCCATTCACCATTAACTCTTGCGCTGAAATGACTAAAGCCATAAATATTATCAAGGCACCCAATATACTTTCCCAACGAAACTGTTTTACCTAATAAAACCCCAGTTTTGCAATCCATGCAAACCAAAAAATAAGATGTACTCATCAAGGCCTCCACACCATTAGAAAAGAAAAAGTAAAAGAAAAAGGACACCCATCCAATCATGGCGAATTTGCCGTGCGAAAACTAGCCTTAAATAACCCTCTATAGATAAAAACTTCGGGCAAAACTACAGCCACCGCAAGGCTTGGGTGGTGGAGCGGCTAATACGCCGCAGACGGTGATTGCCATTATTCAGAAGGTGAATTTCCTTTTATATTTAGTGCCCTGTTGCCATAGATATTATTCTTTTCTTCCGTCAACAAGCCACTGGGGAATATAGTCAGTTTCAAAATTCATTTGGTAACCGTTACGCACCTTGGCAACAGCTGCCAACGCAGTCAGGGGGAGTGATACCCAACCAGTCTTGTTGTATTTGTCACCATTCCAGTACTTTTGGTGCTTTAACACGGCCTCTTTCAATAAATCGTTGAACTCGGTTTCGGCATTGCTGGAAGAAATACAGCGGATGATCGGCAGCAGGGGCAGTAAAATGTGATTCACATATTTCACCCTCTTCTTCTCGCCCTGTACTTCTGCCTTTAATGCGACTTCCAACAAGGCTCCCATATCTTTGCCCTGCTGGAACATCCCCTTTAACACAGCGACCAACGCCAAATCGAAAGGGTCGTTACGAATGTTGGACACAGCAAAATGTTCTGGCATCACCTTTTGCAGACGCTCTATAGCATCCATGTCACGTAATAAAATCGCGGAAAAATACACTCTGCACCAGGCGTTGGTGTCGGTGTAATCACCTTTTCTGCGGCCAGTAAAATCATAAACCTCGTTATTGATAGTAGCGGTGAATTTTTCACCCTGCCGCACCAACATATCAAAGTGAGCTACGCCAAACTCTTTAGCGACAGTTAAATAACGGAGAGTACTTTTAGGATTCTCATCGGCCATAATTGAGTAACAAAAAGCGCTGAGGGATTCGCTAACATACAGCCCCATAATATCCCCGCCATTATTGTCTCTAATATTAGAAACAAGCCCCTCCCCATTCAAACGCCCTTCAAATTTATTCAAATTATCTAGGGCTAATTCTTTTTTATAAACAACATGACGCTTTATCATGGACTGGTCTCCGTATATTGGTTACTCATCTCAGACACTTTTGTTTATCAATACCTTCACTTACCGCTTTCGTATCCTTGTCGGGCTGACTTAAGGCCCCAAGACTGTTGTCTGCAAAGCCTTAAATGGTTGGCTTTAAAAGTACATACGACGTTGTTTATAAAAAGCCCCGCATTGCGGGGCTTTTTATCGCTTATTGGCGTGCGCGCAAGCTGCGGCGACGCTGCCAGGCCAGGGGCAACATTAACAGCGTGAGGATGCCAAAGGCACCGCCGCCACCACCCTGGTCGGTGTTGGCGTCATCATTGTTAGATGCGTCGTTATCGCTGGTGTCGGTATCACCGCCACCACTGACAGCATCAACGGTTACGGTTACCAAACCTTCCAAAGAAGTAGCACCGGCGCTGTCGGTTAAGGTGTAACCGAAACTGTCGCTGCCGGTAAAATCCGTCTCTGGGGTGTAGGTAGCGGTGCCATCGCTGGCAACAGCAACCGTACCGTGGCTGGGCGCGGTGCTTATCGTCACTGAATTACTGGTAGCCAGAGCCGTGTCGGCCACTTGCCACAAGCTGGCCGCTTTGGCACTGGCACCAATACTGTTGCTGGTAACCGTAATGGGCAGCTTGCCGGTAACCAAGCCTTTTGTCAGTGCCAGGCTGGCACTGGCGTTGGCATTGAGCTCTATACCCAGCGTACGGGGTGCTGGCGCTAAATCAGCATTCATGCTGAGGGTATCCGGCGCTTGGTAGCCCAGGCTAAAACCAATGTTACTGCTTGGCGCGGAGCCAGAGCCGTAGTTATACAGGCTGGCGCCGGTATAACCCGAGGCGTCTTGGGCACCGGCGGTCAGGTTCGTTGGCAAGCTGCTCATATCCAGATAATGGATGTACACCTTGTCGCTGTTTTCCAAAAACAGCACCTGGAAGCTATAGGTTTTGCTGGTGTCACTGGCCAGGGCAAATTTGGACCATTCCACCACCAGATAGTTATCGCCGTCTTTGGTCAGGGTACCTGCATAAAGCCGGCTGTCGCTGGTCATGGCCAGGTCTGTCCAAAACGGAGCAATAACGGCACCACTGACATAGTCGCTGGGTAAGCTGGCGGCATAGATATCGGCCGCTAAGCTGGCACCATTGATACGCAAGAAGCCGTTGAAGTCTACGCTCATGCTGGTGACGGTTTTTCCCATAAATTCGATATTGCTATCACTGGGTACGGTGATGCTTAAATTGTTTTCGTCACAGTCTGCCGTGCTGCTGTCGCAGCTAACACCGCTGGCACCGTAACTACCCAGGCTGGCAAAGGGACTAAGGGCGGCGGTGGCATCGCTAAAGCTGGCACTGGCGTGGTCCAAGATGCCGGTTATGGCAATAACATGGCTAAGGTCGTTATAGCTGTACGACGCCGTGGTGCCGGTGGTGCTGGCCTGGGGCGTGCCATCCAGGGTTAACCCTTGTGGAATGTTGATAGTTAAGCTGGTGGTGTTGAGCTGTTCGCGGTTGCTGTATTGCACCTGCAAGGTAGCACTGTCGCCCAGGCCAAGCGCGTCGTCAGCACCGGTGCTGGATACTGCCAGAATACGGCCTTCCGACTGACTGCCGGCGTATACGGCGATCGGCAGGTGCGCATCAGGGTAGGTGCCACTGCTATCTTTAAAAACCAAGGTGCCAAAGTACCACTTATCTTTACTGGCAAGGCTGGTATCAACGGTAACGCTAAAAGACTTGGTGGCACTGGCACTGCTTAACGCCAGTAAGGCACTGTTATCGCTGTTGCCGGTGTTTAAGGTGCCAGTTACGCTGCTGTCGTCAAAGCTAAGGGTGCCGGTCCAACTGCTGGCAGCGCTGCCAAGGTTAGAGGCATTGACGTTAAAGCT
The DNA here is from genome assembly GCF_003367375.1 of Gallaecimonas mangrovi. GTDB lineage: Bacteria > Pseudomonadota > Gammaproteobacteria > Enterobacterales > Gallaecimonadaceae > Gallaecimonas > Gallaecimonas mangrovi. The sequence goes on along the minus strand of NZ_CP031416.1, from coordinate 226,354 downwards.
GCAGCTTATTACACAGTTGCTGCTGGCTAGGGAAACCGGTGCCACACCAAGGCCGGCACTGGAAGCCGTTTGCAGGTCAATGCGCCCCGCGCCCATGGCAAAAGGCGTGGCCTGGGTTTTGCCGTCCCAATCGGTTATCGCCGTAGTAGCGGTGGTGGTTAAAGCCGCTTTGATTTGTTTAGGTGTCCAACCACTGTGCGCACCTTTGAGTACCGCCACGGCACCGGCCACAGCGGGGCTTGCCATTGAGGTGCCGGTCATCACCGTGAACTCGGCAGTGGTATCCGGAGAACCTGCCGAAATAATGTCGGTGCCGGGGGCGGCTAAATCGGGCTTTAGCACATCGCCGTTGCCATTAGGGCCACGGGAAGAACTGCCGTTTACCGAGTCGGTCCACTGCGATAACACGCCAGTTTGATAATTTGCATCAAGGCTGACCGCTAAACCGCCGCTTGCCAGCAGTGAGGTTAAGGTATTGCCGTCGCTGCTATCGATCATCGCCACCGGAATGGTTGCGCCGCTAACCAACGGGTTATACGGGACTTCATCGTCGGTGCGATACATGATCATGCCCACAGCGCCGGCGGCCTCAAGGTTAGTGACCTTGGTGGCAAAGCTACAGCTGCTGCCAACTGTTACCAGCGCCATATTGCCATCGAAGGCATCGGCCGGAAAAGCTGCACAGGCGTCAATATTGCTGGCATCAACGGTGGCGGCAGAGACCAGGGTGCCGCTTAGTTCGCTGCTGCTAAAGCTCGACAGATCAGTGGTGCTGGTTCCGCCACCAAAGGCCACGTAATCGCTGCCATCAACGGTTAAGGTATTGGTGTTGAGGTAACGGCCGGTTTGGGTATTGGCAACCGCAATACCGGCTTCGGAACATGCCGGGCAACCGATGGTGCTGTCAGCAGCGCCGTCGTTACCGGCCGCCGAAACCATGACAACACCCGCTTGTTCTGCCGCCGCATAGACATCCGGATAAGGCGATAAAGCCGGGTCCATACCCGCGCCGCCACCCCAGGAGTTATTAATTACATCGGCGCCGTCGTTTACGGCATCTTCGAGCGCAGACAACAAACTGGCACTACTGCCATAAGCACTGTCACCGGCCTGATAAAGCGCTTTGTACACCATTAAATACGCGCCCGGCGCTACGCCAGAAATATTAATGCTTTCACCGGCGCTGGTAGTTACCGCAACCGGGTCGCCAACGGCGATACCGGCCACGTGGGAGCCATGGCTGTTGTAGCCTTTTGGCGAGCTATATTCTGAGCTTGAGGCATCACTCGGTGCGTCGTAATAACGAGCCACAATCAGTTTGTTATTACAAAAACTGCTGTCGGTAGTGTGGCAATAGTCGTCGCTTGGCAGGTTGCTTGGGGCGGTAAAGCCGGTGTCGTCGAACATGGGGTTTTCAGGGCGAATACCACTGTCGATGACTGCAACGCGTACCCCCTGCCCGGCCTTGCTGGAACCCCCCAACGCTTGCCACTGGGCCGGGGCATTAATCAGCTCAAGGGGTTTATCAAATTCACTGCTGGCGGTGGCTTTCATGAGGCGGTCGCGATAAACCCGCTTTACCCCAGACACCGCTTTTATGGCAGCCATGTCGAGGTTGTTGCCTGCCACCACGAAACCATTAAACAGCACGCCAAAGTGCTTTTGCACGGTTAAGCCAGAGAACTTGCGGGTTAACGCCGATGCCACCACTTGCTGCTGGCTCTGCAGGCGCGCCAAGTAGGCTTTGGCTTGCACCGAGGCGGTTTCTATACGGCCAGCAGCATCTTTTGGGGCGGTGCTAAGGCTGGCGATAGAGCCGTTGTACATCGCCAACGGCGCGTCTTCTAACTCGACGATGTAACGGTTAGAAGCCAGTTGCACATTACCGGCCGCCACTTTTGAAGTAGCAGTGGCTTTGTTGTCAATTTGCAGGGCCTGGGGCTGAATAAGGTTGGTGTAGGCACTTACATTACTTGCGGCATTAGCCTGGACAGCGAGCAAGGCCAATGCCAACGGCGTTAGCCGGGCAAAAAGATGACTTTTCATGTCGATTTTTCCTCAAGTTACTACGCATGTGGCGCCATGGCGCTCAAGACTTCCGGACAGAGGACTGGGAGTGGATGCGGACTTAGCAAAAGAGGCGGGTTGTGCTGACTTTGCTTCCGTGCGTGCACCTATTCCTTCACATGGTACTGATTATCAAACTCACAATTTGCGCAAATTTTTCAATAACTTTGCTTATTTAAATGAGCGACGCCAGTAAGCCATAAATTATGCACATTTGGAATTTTTTATTCTTATTTGCCTAACCAGTCACAAAAAAAACCCCGCAAAATGCGGGGCTTTTAGCAAGGGAGTTTTAGGTATTTACCACCATTTCCACCAGCTATGGCCGCTGTTGCCATGGCCTTTACCGTGGTCATTATGGCCTGGGTGCTGGTCACCGTGGTCGCCGTGCCCAGGATAACCATTACCGTGATCGCCATGGCCCGGGTGGCCGTTGCTACTACCGGTAACAGTCACCGTTACGGTGCCCGGTTCGCTGGCGTTGCCAGATTCATCGGTCAGGGTATAGCTGAAGCTGTCGGTGCCGGTATAACCATGGAACGGCGTGTAAGTGGCGGTGCCGTCAGCCACCGTAACTTTACCGTGTTTAGGCTGGCTGCTAATGCTAACCGCTGCCGCTTCACCGTCGGGGCTAACCACCAGTACCGCTTCGGCAGTTTCGCTAACGCTACCACCACTTACCGCAGAATTAATGGCATGGCGGCTGCCAGACAGGCCGGAGAGCAGGTCAATGCTGGCCGCTTCACCTTTGCTGGTTTCCAAGGTGTCGTCGGCGGCGGTCAGGCTGCTGGCGCTAACGCTGTAGTCGAGGCTGACACTGCCACCGGCTTGGTGACTTACCTCAAAGCTGGTGCCAGACGCGGGCACGGTGCCACTGCCGTCCACATAGAGTGAGCTACCCACGGCCGAAGCGTCCTGCAAACCTGCGGTGACGTTTTCCGGCATGTCGCCCATCGACACGTAATGCACGTACACGTCATCACTGTTGAGCTTAAACAGCACCTGGAAGGTGTAAGTGTTGCCGCTGTCATCGTCGTAAAGCGGTACGTCTTTCCACTCAAACACCAAGTAGTAGTCGCTGCCATCGGTGATGAACTGATAGTACCAACCGCCGGTGCTGGTCATATCCAGGTCGGTCCAGAACGGTGCCAGCACCGCACCGCTAACCCGGCTGCTGGGCATGGTGTCGTTGTAGTAAGAAGACGACACGCTGCCACCGTTAAAGGCGATATAACCGTTGGTGCCCAAGGTCAGGGTAGAAATGCTTTGCCCCATAAACGACAAGCCGTAGCTCGACAGACTCAGGGTTAAGGTGCCTTCATCACAAGAAGTGGAACAGCTTAAGGTGTATGGGCTAAAGCCGTCGGTCAGCGAAGGCAGGCTGTCAAGCCAGCTTGGGCCGGTTTCAAGGGAACCTAGCGGCTCGTTAACAGTGCCGGTCCAGGTGGCAGTTTTGCTAGATGCGTCATAAGCAAAGCTGCTTTGGGTGGCATTGGTTACGGTGGCAACCGGCTCACTGGCAACGGTTACCGTATCCGGGAAGCTCACCGATACTGTGGCGGCATCACTGATGGACTTATTGGTAAAGACCGTTTGCGCCGCTACCGGCACGCCAGGGGTGGTGCTGCCCGCCGTTGAACTCAGCACTGTTGCGTCGGTGCTGTTACCGGCATAAACGGCAATGGGCATATGCACCATCGGTGCTTTGCCGTCTTGGTCGGTAAAGGTCACTTCGCCGAAGTACCATTGGTCACGGTCAGCCAGGCTGGTATCAACAGCAACGGTAAAGCTGCCGCTGCCGCCAGCTTTAAGCGACATGGCATTGGCCGACTGATGGTGGCCATGGCCGTCCACACTCAAGCTGCCGCTGACGGTGCTGTTCTCAAAGCTTACCGCACCGGTCCAGCTGGCTTTGTAGCCCACCAGGCTGGTGGTATCGACTTCAAAGCTGCATGCCGACACGCAGTCTGGCCCTGACAGTGATACCGGCGCCAAGGCCAACGCACTGTTGATGGCCTGGCTAACGTCCAGGCGCCCAGCGCCCATGGCAAAAGGCGTGGCCGGGGTTTCACCGTCGTCGTCAAGCACGGCGGTGTTACTGGTATTGACCAATGCTGATTTCACTTCAGCCGGTGTCCAGTCAGGATGCGCTGCCAGCACCAGGGCCGCAGAACCGGCCACATGGGGGCTGGCCATAGAGGTACCGGTTAATACCGCAAACTGGGTGTCGGCATCACCGGCTTCGTCGGGGGAATAGGCCGACAAAATGTTGGTGCCGGGGGCGGCCAAGTCAGGCTTAATAAAGCTGTTGTCGCCATTGGGGCCGCGGGACGACGAGCTATTCATAACATCAACCAGGCTTGGGTCAACGTAGGAAACCAAGTCTGGGTCAATGGTGATGTTCAAGGCGCCTTCAGCGGCGGCAGTTTCCAAGGTGGCGCCGTCATCTTGGCTAACCATCACCGCCGGAATGGTGGCATCATCCATCGACATAATAATGGGCGCACCCGAGGCGCTGTTATACACCACCATACCAATGGCACCGGCCGCTGCGGCGTTGTCGGCTTTCACGGTAAAGGTACAGCTACCACGGGAGATCAGCGCATAGCTGCCAGCAAAGGCGTCATCGGGGAAGGCATCACAACCTTCAACATTGGCGCTATCAATGGTGGAGGCGGCGATCATCGAGCCGGTTAAGGCGCTGTCGTCAACACTTGCAAACTGTACCGAAGAGGTACCTTCCACGGCATTAAAGTCACCTAAGCCGTCAACCGTGAGGGTTTCAACAAAACTGCGGCCGGTTTGGGTGTTGGCAACGGTAATGCCGGATTCCACACAGCCTGGGCAACCAATGGTGCTTTCGCTGTTGCCGTCGTTACCGGCGGCAGACACCACCACTACCCCGGCCGCTTCGGCGTTTTCCCACACTTCTTTGTACGCGCTCTGGTTCGGGTCGCCACCGGCGCTGCCGCCCCAGGAGTTATTAATAACGTCGGCGCCATCAGCCACGGCGTCTTCTACGGCAGAAATCAAGCTACTGCCCAAACCGCTGGCAGTAGAGCCGTTGTAATAAAGGGCCTTGTAGGCCATCAAATAGGCACCCGGTGCCACACCGGAAATATCATAAGTGCCAGCGCCATAGGTCACCTGCACCGGCACCCCAACAGCCGTGCCGGCGACATGGGTACCATGGCCATTCCAGCCCAAGGGGCTGTCGGTGTATTCATAACTGGCGGTGCTGGACGACGCGGTGTAATAGCGGGCCACAATCAGCTTGTTATTACAAAAGCTCGGGTCGGTGGTGTGGCAGTAATCGTCGTCTGGCAGGTCGGTTGGCGCTGGCATGCCAGCGTCATCAAACATCGGGTTTTCAGGGCGAATACCGGAGTCTACCACCGCCACGCGAATGCCCTGGCCGGCGGTGGAGCGGCCGCCCAGTTCCGCCCAAGCCTCTGGCGCGTTAATGATCGGCAGTGACTGGTCCATTTTCACTTGGATCACTTCATCGCGGTAAACCGCTTTAACGTTGGGCAGCGCTTTAAGTTGGGCCATATCAATGCCCTTGCCCTGCACCACCATACCGTTGAACACCACATTGTATTGGCGTTTTACCTTGGCGCCGGGGTATTTGCGGCCCAAGGAGCTAATGGCGGTTGCCTGCTCAGATTTAATTTTGGCTCTGTGGCTTTTAACGGCGCTGGAGGCAAAATTGATTTTGGGTTTCAGGCTGCTGGTGCTGGTTGTTGTTGTGCTGCTGGACACCGCTACCGCGCTGCTGGCGGCCACCGGCGAGTCGTTAAATTCAACGATATATTGGTCGGCCACATATTCGCGGCTGGGCAGGTTGGCTTTGTCGATTTTGTCGCCCCGAAGGGTGACTTGGTCAAATACTTTGAAGTTATCGGCAGGCTTGAGCTCGGCAGCCAGAGCCGTGCCCGCCGCCAATGCAAGCATCAACGGGCTGAGTTTAAAAAGAGAATTGGGTGTCACTGTTGGTCCCTCTTGTCGTTATGATTGGCGGGCAAGCGAAAAGGCTTACTGCGCCCACTCCATGTCGTTTCAGATTAAAGCCGAATAAAAACAATTTTTAAACAATTGGGAAACATACTGACTTTGGTTTTGTGATATGTGCAAGCTGTAAAATGAACCACTGCTAAGCGCAGCCACAAAAAAAGGCCCCAAACGGGGCCTTTTTTAGATCAACGCATTAGCGGCGCCTGCGCCGGTAACCAACCAGGCTCAGCAGCAACAGTGGCAGCCAGCCGAAGGCACCACCACCGCCGCCACCTGATTGGCTGGTCGAACTGCTGCTGGTAGCCGCGGTTACGGTAATGGTGGCAGTGCCAGCAGTACTGACGTTGCCGGCAGAGTCGGTCAGGGTGTAACTGAAGCTGTCGGTGCCCGAGAACCCTCTGTCAGGGGTGTAAGTGGTGGTGCCATCGTCTGCTACCGTCACCGTACCTGAGGCGGGTTCACTGGTAATAGTGATGCCGTCATCGGCAGCATCGCCATCGGGGTCAGATTCAAACACCGCGTTGGAAGACGCGTCTAAATCGCCACCGCTGGCAGTAGCGGCAATGGTGTAAGTGGCACTGTCTAACTGCGACAACAAATCAACGGTAACAGCGCTGCCCTCGGTGGTACTGGCGGTCACATCACCGGCACTGGGCAGCGCGCTGATATTGTAGCCAAGGGTTACCGAACCTGGGCTGGTGTAGCTCACGGTGTAGGCGTCGCCAGCAGCAGGCTCGGTGCCAGAACCATCGTAATAAAGGGCATCACCAACATTACCGGCATTATTTTGCAGGCCAACGGTGAGGTCATCGGGCAGGTCTGACAAGGTCAGATAATGGAAGTAAACGTTGTCGGAGTTCAGCTCAAAGATCACCTGGAAGCTATAGCTGTTACCGCTGGTATCGCCATAGAGAGTAGCGTCGTACCACTCAATCACCAGGTAGCTGTTGGTGCCATCCGTAATTTCCTGATAGTACCAACCACCGGTACCCGATAAATCTAAATCCGCCCAGAAAGGTGCCAGCATACCGCCACTGACCCGGCTGGAAGGTAGGTCGTCGTTGGTGGCGGAGTTCGTTACGCTGGCGTCGTTGACGGTAATGTAACCGTTGGTGCCAAGGGTCAGGGTTGAAACGCTGGTCCCCATATAGGTAAAGCCAAAGGCCGACACATCAATGGTGGCTTCACCGTCGTCACAGGCGGTTGAGCAACTGATGGTGTAAGGCGAATAACCGTCGGTAAGAGAGGTTAGGCTCGATAACCAAGATGGCCCGGAGCTAAGCGACGTAGCACCGGCATCCAAGGTACCGGTCCAGGTCATTTCCTGGCTGGAACTGTCATAACTAAAGCTGCTTTGGCTGCCGCCCGACACCGTTGCGGTGGGGGTGCCTGCCACCGTAACACCGCTAGGAATGGTGGTGGTAACGGTGAGAGTGTCGTCAACAGTGCCGTTGGTCAGTACGGTGCTGGCGGCCAAACTATTACCGGCTGTTACGGTGCCGGCCGTGGTAGTTAGCGAAGCGCTGGCGGTACTGCTGGTATCCAGATCCCCCACATAGACCGCAACCGGCATATGGGCGGTTTCTTCGCTACCGGCGCTGTCGGTCCAGGTGACGGTACCAAAATACCAAGTATCAGAGCTGGCGGCCGAGGTATCTACCGCCACGGTAAAGCTGCCAGTACCGTCGGCGGCGAGGACCATGTCGTTACTGTCATCACCCTGCACATCGCTGTCGGCGGTAACGGTGCCGGTTACCGCAGAACTGGTGAAGCTGATGGTGCCAACCCAAGTAACGCTGCTATCAAGCAAGTTGGTGGTATCAACACTAAAAGAACAGCTTGATTCGCAACTGCCACTGGCTAGCGACACCGGCGACACCGACAACGCGGCGTTAATGGCCTTACCCACATCAATACGGCCAGCCCCCATGGCAAACGGCGTGGCGGCGGTACTGGCGTCATCATCCAGTACATCGGTGCTGGCGGTGGTGGTAAGCGCGGCTTTCACTTCTTGCGGCGTCCAGTCTGAATGGGCCGCTAAAATCAGCGCTGCCGCCCCTGCCACATGCGGGGTGGCCATAGAGGTGCCGCTCATTACTGTGTAGTCAGAGTCGTAGCTGTCGGGCGAGGTGGCAGAAAGAATATTGGTGCCGGGCGCCGCCAGGTCTGGCTTTAAGATACTGGCATCGCCGTTGGGGCCACGGGACGAGGAGCTGCTCATCACATCCACCAATGAATCATCGATGTACTGGCTGATATCAGCACTTAAGGTCACATCTTCCGAGCCGGCTGCCAGCAAGGCTTCAATGGTCTCGCCGTCACTTTGGCTAATAAGCACCCCTGGAATGCTGGCGTCGTCCATGGCCATGGTAAAGAGGCTTTCCGATTCATTGTCGTAAACCACAATACCCAGGGCTCCGGCGGCTTCGGCGTTATCGGCTTTGGTGGTAAAGGTACAGGTGCCACGCTCAATAAGGGCATAACTGTCGGTGAAGGTGCCGCTAGGGAAAGCATCGCAACCGTCGGCGTTGCTGGCATCTTCCACCGCAGCCGACAGCAACGGCGCCGTTAGGTCGCTGCTATCAAGGTCAGCAAGGCTCACCGAAGAGGTGCCTTCAACCGCTTCATAGCTGGTGCCATCAACGGTAACGGTGTTCACAAATTCTTGGCCATCCTGGCTGTTTGCCACCGCAATACCCGCTTCAATACAGGCCGGGCAATCAATGGTATTGCTACTGTTGCCGTCGTTACCGGCAGCGGTAGCAATCACCACACCGGCATCTTCAACGTTGGTATAAATCTGTTGAAAAGGGCTTTCAGCAGGGTCAACACCGGCGCTGCCCCCCCAAGAGTTATTAATGACATCGGCGCCGTCTGACACCGCGTCTTCCATCGCCGAGATAAGCGTTGACGTGTCACCCGAGGCGGTCGAGCCATCATAAAACAGCGCCTTATACACCATTAAATAGGCGCCAGGAGCCACCCCGGAAATGCTGTAAGAACTGCCTTGATAGGTGGCCGTTACCGGGTCGCCCACGGCAATACCGGCCACATGGGTACCATGGCCTACATAGTCGGTGGGGCTGGTGGTGTATTCACTTGAGGAGGTGCCATCGGGAGCATCGTACAGGCGCGCCACAATCAGCTTGTTATTACAAAAGCTGCTGTCGGTGGTGTGACAGTAATCGTCGTCGGGCAAGTCAGAGGGCGCGGTAAAGCCACTGTCGTCAAACATGGCGTTATCGTTGCGAATACCGGAGTCGATAACTGCAACCCGAATACCGCTGCCAGCGGTAGCGCCGGTCGTACCGGCACCCAGGGTCGACCAGGCACTACTGGCATTGATGGTTGCAAGCGATTGCGCGTCTTTGACTTGAATAAGCTTGTCTTCGTAGACAGCTTTTACATTGGGTAGCGATGCCAAGGCAGCTTTATTCAGGTGGCTGCCCTGCACTGCCATACCGTTAAACACCACGCTGTAACTGCGCTTTACCTGGCCATTAGGGAAGGCCGCTTTAAAGGCGGTTTGGGTTTGGCTGTGCTCCGAGGCAAGGTGGCTTTGGTAGGCTTTGGTGCTGGCTGAGGAAAAATTGAGGGTACCTTTAGCTGTGCGCTGGGCGGCGGCCAGGCCTTTAATGTTGCCACCATAAGCCGCTACCGACTTACCGGTTAGCTCAACAATGTAACGCTTACTGGCCAGCTTTTTTATTGGCCCTTGGCTGGCCTTGTCGGTATCAACAGCCTTGAGCTTAACTTTGTCTATTACGTCAGCGTTGCTGGCAACAGAAAGTTGCGCCGCCGCAGGCAGCGCCACCATTGCCAGCGCCAAAGGGGTCATAAAAAAGCGAAACCTAGTCACATGCGATCCTTGTTCGGTCCAAACCGATACCACCGAAGATACTGAGTTAATTATCACGTCAAAGCATTGTCACAAGCCAGAAAAGAAAAAACCTTTGAATAACCTCTTTCTTGGCTTCAACTTACAAAGTTTTTACTCAGGTAACCGTTTAAAACGGCCGCTGTAATGAACCCTGAAAGTCTTTCAAAAATGATGATCTAGATGCGTGCTGTTGAGGCCACACTTGGGCTACAATGCCGCCGTATAAAAGATAGACAAGTCCCTACATTTAGACACTACGTACCCTAGGAGCCAGTCCCTATGCGTCAAATCGATCTGGGCCAGTACGGTATCAGCGCCGTCCAGGAAGTCCTTTATAACCCAAGTTACGAGCAGCTTTTTGAAGAAGAAACTCGTGCAGATTTAGAGGGTTATGAAAAAGGCATCGTTACCACCCTCGGGGCTGTCTCCGTTGACACCGGTATCTTTACCGGCCGCTCGCCAAAGGACAAATACATTGTTCGCGACGACACCACCAAAGACACCGTCTGGTGGTCTGATCAAGGCAAAAACGATAATAAGCCGATCAGCAACGAAGTCTGGCAAGACCTCAAGGGTTTGGTAACTAAGCAACTTTCTGGTAAGCGTTTGTTCGTAGTAGACACTTACTGCGGAGCCAACAGCGACACTCGCCTGAGCGTGCGTTTTATTACCGAAGTTGCCTGGCAAGCCCACTTTGTTAAAAACATGTTCATTCGCCCAACGGAAGCTGAGCTGAAAGACTTTCAGCCTGACTTTGTGGTGATGAACGGCGCTAAAACCAGTAACCCCAACTGGCAACAGCAGGGCCTTAACAGCGAAAACTTCGTGGCCTTCAACCTGACCGAGCGCATGCAGCTGATCGGCGGCACTTGGTACGGCGGCGAAATGAAAAAAGGTATGTTCTCAATGATGAACTACCTGCTGCCGCTTAAAGGCATCGCCTCTATGCACTGCTCTGCCAACGTCGGTAAAGAAGGCGATGTAGCCATTTTCTTTGGCCTGTCCGGTACCGGTAAAACCACCTTGTCTACCGACCCGAAACGGGCACTGATTGGCGATGACGAACACGGCTGGGACGACGATGGTATCTTCAACTTTGAAGGTGGCTGCTACGCCAAAACCATCAACCTTAGCCAGGAAGCCGAGCCGGATATTTACAACGCCATTCGCCGTGATGCGCTGTTAGAAAACGTCACCGTGCGCGCCGATAACAGCGTTGATTTCGACGACGGCTCCAAAACCGAGAACACCCGGGTTTCCTACCCCATTTACCACATCGACAACATCGTTAAGCCAGTATCGAAAGCGGGCCATGCCAAAAAGGTTATTTTCCTGACTGCCGATGCCTTTGGTGTACTGCCGCCGGTATCCAAGCTCACCAAAGCCCAGGCCGAGTACTACTTTTTGTCTGGCTTTACCGCCAAACTGGCCGGTACCGAACGTGGCGTTACCGAACCCACCCCCACCTTCTCCAGCTGCTTTGGTGCCGCCTTTTTAAGCCTGCACCCCACTAAATACGCCGAAGTATTGGTAAAACGCATGGAAGCCGTTGGCGCTGAAGCGTACTTGGTTAACACCGGTTGGAACGGCACTGGCAAGCGGATTTCCATTAAGGCCACCCGCGCCATTATTGATGCCATTCTTGACGGCAGCATCGAAAATGCCGAGTTCGTTAGCCTGCCTTATTTTGGGCTGGCGGTGCCACAAGCGCTGCCGGGCGTCGAAGACCAATCCATTCTCGACCCCCGTGCTACCTATGCAAGCGAAGCTGACTGGGAGCACAAAGCCGTCGATCTGGCCCAGCGTTTTGTCGATAACTTCGAGAAGTTTACCGACAACGCCGAAGGCAAGGCGCTAGTGAAAGCGGGCCCACAACTGTAAGCTTAAAATTGAAAAAGGCCGCGTAAGCGGCCTTTTTTATTGGTTATAAAAAGCGCACACCCGTTCGCTCAAAAATTGGCCAACAGACCTTTACATTTTTCTATATTGTTGATTTAAAAAAACAATTTAAGATAACAGGCTCATTTTGATAGGTTAGAGTAATCACTCAGGCCGGAGCTGTTCTATGGAGTCGTTAGCCAAGCAAGCCCTTATTGTTGAAGGTGGCGCCATGCGCGGTATTTTTGCCGCAGGGGTGTTGGACGCCTTTATCAGCGAGCAACACTACCCTTTTGAGCTGATCATTGCGGTGTCTGCCGGGGCCACCAACACTGTGGGTTATCTTGGCCGTCATATTGGGCGCAGCCGCAAAATTATTTCCAGGTTAGCCACAACAAGGCGCTTTTTTAATCCGCGCCGGTTTGCCCTAGGTGGCCACCTTACTGATGTGCACTGGCTGTGGCATGAGTCGTGTAAAGTGCTGCCGCTTAACATGGACAATTTCGCCAAAGCCCCCGAGTTTATTGCCGTGGTTACCGACGTGGATTCGGGCCAGGCGCAATATATTCCGGTGACCGCCAGCAACATGGACGATGTCATGCTCGCCACCTGCGCCTTGCCCATTGCCTTTAAGGAAACGCCGCAAATTGGCGACAACACCTTTACCGACGGCGGCATGGCCGATTCAATTCCGGTAGCAGAAGCTTACCGGCGCGGCGCCCGCGACATTACCGTGGTGCTATCACACCCCTTGGGTTACCGGATGAAACCAAGCCGGCTGCCGTGGCTAACCCAGCGCATATTTAAAGAGCACCCCAACCTGGCGCAAACCTTGTTGGACCGCGCCAAGGTTTATAACGCGTCCCTTGATTTTATCGACAACCCGCCAGCCGATTGCCGACTAACGGTAATAGCGCCGCCTAACGATTTTGCCGTTAGCCGCCTGACCATGGACCGCAATAAGCTCGATGCCGGTTATCAGATGGGTATTGAAGCAGGCCAGCAGTATCTTACTGAGCGCCAGCAGTTACTGGCCGCATCCGCCTAACGAAATACCGACGGCACGGCGCCGGTCCAGCGTTTAAAAGAACGGCGAAAGTTGTGCACGTCGGAGTAGCCTAAGCGCTTGGCTAACACCTCATTGGGCAAGTCGCCGTGGCAAAGCCAATGCAAGGCGCGCAGTTTTTTCACGCTATCGGTATTGGCCTTAAAAGAGCTGCCTTGATCCTTAAGCTGGCGTTTAAAGCTGGCCACACTCACCCCCGCCAACTCTGCCGCCGCCTCTAAACCGAGAGGCGACTTCAGGTTGCGGTGCTGCAGCCGCGCTAGCCATTCCAGTAACCCAAGGGGCATCAGTTGGCTGGCCAGCTGGCGATTAGCAAGCGCAAAGCGTTCCGTATCGCTGTCCCTAAAGGCAGCTTGCCACCAACTGCGCGGCAGGCTGATGCCGTCACTGGGCGCATTAAATTCAAGGGCCAGGCCCAGGTGAGTTTGGTAGAGGTGCAGGGCTTTGGGCTGGCTTTGGCTCAGGCTGATTTCAAGCTGCTGGCGGCCATCGAGTTGCAGGCGAATAAGCGCACTTAAAATGCCCAAGGTCACTTGCAAGAAAAAGCCTCGCGAATCCCCAAGCCCAACGCTGTCTTGCAGGTAACAATGCAAGCGCTCGCTGCTGGCTTCTAAACGCAGATATTGCAGCAATGGTAATTGCTGGCGGTGGCGGGCTAGCACCAGCAAGGCATGGCGAAGATCGGGTGCGTGGCGCAGGGCTTGGGCCAGCGGGTGGTTAAGACGCAGCAGATGGTGGCCAACCAAAAAGCCAAGGTCGGGCTGCGCTAGTTGCTTTTGCACCTGCATCGCCAATTTAATAAGCTGGCGCGCACAGATAAGGCGGCTGTCTAAGTCACTTTCAAAAAGGCCGGTTCCACGCAAAAGCCTTGCCGGTTCGGCGCCACGACGCATTGCCACCGTCACCATGGCCCTGGCCAACAGCGGTTGCAGCAGTTTGTCGTCAAGGCCAAACCAGGAGCGCATTAGGCTGGCCTTACAAAGGGGCCCCGCCCTTTGTCTTTATCTAATTGCTGCTGCAGCCGCGCCAATAAGGCGTCGCTTGATTCCCCCGGAGCTGCGGCCAAAATGGTCGCCTTAAGCTGTACCCGGCTTGACAGCCAGGGCCGCTCGGCCAGTTGCTGCGCTAAGGCGCTGGCCAACGCCTGGGCTTGGGCCTGATTACTGGCTGGCAGCAAGGCCACAAAGCGGTCGCCCCCTAACCGGCAGAGCAAGTCTTGGCTGCGAAGGCCTGCAACTAAAAATTCGGCCAAGCTTTTTAACACCCGGTCGCCAGCCAGCTCCCCTTGCTGCAAATTAAAACGGCCGAAGTCACGAATATCCCAGGCCAGCAAGGTTAAAGGGCTGGCGGCTTGCTGGTGCAGATGCAGCTCGCGCTCCAGCACCAATTGTAAATAAGGTTGGGTATAAAGGCGGGTTAGCGAGTCAACCAGTTGATGCTCACGAAAGAAATGCTCGCGGCTTTTCAGCTGGGCAGTAATGGCAAGTTGTTCGCGGTGCCAGCCCAGCAAACCGAAGGTCAGCATGGCAAGGCCAACAGGTGCCGGCAGACTTTCGGTCCAGCTCATCAAATGGTGGGTGCCAGGGTAGTGAATAAATTCGTCCAGCCAATCAAGCCAGCTCGAGCAGCAGAACATCAGGCCACCGGCAAACAGCAATAACGTCACCCGGCCATGGGGGCGACTTTTTAGCACCATACCCACCCAGGCCAGACTCACCAGCAGCACACAGCCTTCACCCACCGCATCCAACCAGTTAATGATGGCCAGCGGTTTTGGGGTGCCCATGTTTAGGGCCAATATCAACAGCGCCACCAAAAGGGCGACACTGAGCAGTAACTTGTATTTATGTTGGGCCATGGTTTCTCCTCGGCGCCATTGTTGCGGCACTCTTTTACAAAACCGTGACATCGCTTGTTTAAGCTGAGCCGATATGACCCGGGTCAGCAAGGCTCAGCCAGCTTCGCCTTGCCAGGCCCCTAAAAACGTTAAGACAAACTTAAGGTCACCTCACTGAAACAAAAACATCACACAATGCTTTCACAGTCGGCGGCAAATTCAGTGACCCGGACCTTACAGCATGAAAACCGCTCCCTTGTTTGCCATGACCGCTCTGGCTCTGTGCGCGCAAAGTTGGGCCGATAGCCAAGTGCAAGGCCAGCTGATTGATGCGGCTGGCCACAACGTGGCTGGTGCAACCATTAGCCTTGCCGCCAGCGCTTATCACACCACCACCGATGAAAATGGCCGTTTTGTGCTGCCGTCGGTCAAGGCAGGCCATTACCAGCTACAAATCCACTACCCCGGTATCGCGCGAGAAAAGCGCAGCATCGAGGTGGTTGATAACCAGCCCCTTAACCTGCCATTGACCCTGACGGGCGATATCGAGCACATCAGTGTGGTGGGCCAGGCGGCCAGCTTAGGGCGCGCTTTGGGGCTACAAAAAAACGCTGACAACATTGTTACCGCCGCCTCGGCCGACGGTATCGGCCAATACCCAGATGACAACGCCACCGAGGCGTTGCAGCGGCTACCCGGTATATCCATCGAACGTGACCAGGGTGAAGGCCGCTTTGTGCGTATTCGTGGTTTGGCACCGGACTTAAATACGGTGACTTACAACGGCGCCAATATTCCTGCGCCAGAATCGGGCAGGCGCGCCGTGGCCCTGGATGTTATTCCGTCCGATCTTTTGGGTAGTTTGGAAGTCTCAAAGAGCCTGACCCCAGACATGGATGCCAATAGTCTAGGCGGCAACGTTGAAATGAAAAGCCTGACTGCCTTTGACCACGACGGCCGGTTTTTTAGCCTGGGCGTAGCAGGCAGCTATAACCAGCTACGGGATAAAACCAGCCCCAAAGCCTCTATTGCCTATTCCGATACCTATGATGTGGGCAGTGATGTAGAGGCCTTAGGGATTGCCCTGGCGGGCAGTTATTACGACCGCAAGTTTGCCTCGGATAATGTTGAAACCCAGGGTGCCTGGGACGGCAATAACCTGGAAGAAACCGACATGCGCGATTACACCATTGAGCGCAAACGTAAGGGCCTGGCCGCCAACCTTGATTTTCGCCCAAGCGACAGCCAGCAGTTTTACCTGCGCGGCCTTTATTCCGAGTTTAAAGACCATGAAACCCGGCAGTCTTTTAGTAGCGAATGGGACGATGCGGTCAGTGCCGGGGAAAGTGCCAGCGCCGATTTAACCCGCAGCTTAAAAGACCGTATTGAAGACCAAACCATTACGTCGTTGAGTGTTGGTGGCCAATCCAGCTGGGACGACTGGACGCTGAAATACCAGCTTTCCGACAGCACCGCCGAAGAAAAGCTGCCGTTTGGCATTAAAGACGCCAAGTTCGAATACACCAGCAATGTCTCATATCAAAGCGGTGATAAACCGGTGGTCTATGGCGACAGCGACATCTACGACGCCAGCAACTACAGGCTGAGCAAAATCAAGATGTACGACCATGACACCACCGACCACAACAAAACTGTCAGGGCCGATGTTATTCGCCACCTTGAGCGAGGCAGTGTCAGCCTCGACATTCAAGGCGGCATGAAATTCGGCCAGCGCAAGAAGAAGATGGATGAAAACGTCTACAGCTATAAAGGCATCGACGGCACCTTAGCCGACTTTACTAGCGGCAATGCCGATTACAGCTTGGCAACCTTTGGCCCCACCATCAGCGTTAGCGCAGTCGAGTCAGCCATTAGTGGCCTTGATAAGGCCGACTACATCGACGAGCTGGATTCCACCATCGACGATTACCACGTTAAGGAAGACAACAGCGCCGCCTACCTAATGGGCACCGGCCACTGGGACAAACTGCTGCTGGTAGGCGGCCTTCGTTATGAAAAAACCCAGCGCGACACCCGTGGTTACAGTGCTTTTGAAAGTGAAGACGATGCCATTGACGCAACCGAATACCACAAGGACGAAGACCAGTGGCTGCCGTCTTTGAACCTGCGTTACAACCTAAGCGAACAAACCCTGCTAAGGGCCGCCTACTCCAACTCTTTTGTACGCCCCACCTACGACCAGCTGGCCCCTGGCATGTACCGCGAAGGCGATGCCGGCGACTATGAAGCCGAGTTTGGCAACCCCGAGCTTGAGTCTATGACCAGCGCTAACTACGACCTTAGCCTGGAACACTACAGCGGTGATATTGGCGTCGCCAGCATCGGCGTTTTCTATAAAGACATTAAAAACTTCATTTATCAGGCAGATAAGGCAGGCTCCAGTGGTTACGAAGACTACGACAAAGCCCTGACTTACATTAACGGCGACACCGCTGATCTGTATGGTGTGGAGCTGAACTATGTCACGCGCTTAAGCGCCCTGCCAGCTCCTTTCAATAACATGCTGGTGTCACTAAACGGCACCTGGACCAACTCCAGCGCCACCATCAGCTGGGACGGCGGCAGCCGCGATATTCCTTTCCCCAGCCAGTCTGACAAAACCGCCAACTTTGCCATCGGCTACGATGACGGCACCCTGTCGCTGCGGCTGTCAGCGGCTTACCAGTCGCGCTACTTGCTGGAAGTGGATAACGTGGAAGACAGCGCTTATGACCTTTACGCCGATGCGCACTTGCAGTGGGACTTTATCGGTAAATGGTCTGCAACCAAGAACCTGCAGATAGCTTTTAAAGCGCTCAACATCAACGATGAACCTTATTACGTTTACACCGGGCGCTCCGATTTAAACGCCCAATATGAAACCTATGGCCGCACCTTTGAGCTTGGCCTGCAGTACCACGCTTTTTAAGGACAGACCATGAAAGCACTATTGACTCTGACCCTGCTGGCGCAAAGCGCGCTGGCCACCACCTTGCCCTTTGCCGGTAAAACCCTGACCGTGTCTGACCACGCCGTTAGCCTGGGTAAGCAAACCCTGGCAAGCGGTGCCACCGAGCGGCTGGTCTTTAGCCAAGACGGCAATCTGATGCTGCGGGTAGGTAAGGCCGACGAGACTCTCAGCATTTGGCAAGGCGCTAACAAACGGTTTTCAGCGCCGGTAACAGACCGCGTCGTCGAAGCGCTATGCAGCTACCAAAGCGTGCAAGACGGTAACCTTTACGTCTTTGTGCTTGATGACCGCGGCAGCGGTGAAGAGTGGTTGGTAAAAACCCAGTACTGGCTCAAAAAGCCCTTGAAATTGCGCGAGCTTAACATTCCTTATAAAAGCACCGCCTGCGCTACCGACAGTGCCTCAGGCCAGCTTTTTATCAGCGAAAATGACAAGGGCATTTGGCGCTACAGCGCCGAACTTGAGGCTGAACCCACACGGGAGCTTATCGACGTTGCCGCCCCCTTTGGCAAACTTGTGGGGCAAACCCAGGCCTTAGCAGTAACCCCCAAGGGGCTGTTAGTACGCCTTGGCGAGCAAAGCCTTGACCTTTACCCTAACGCGACGGCCAAAAGCGCCCACAAAGCGGCGTTAAGCGCCAAAAGCTCATTGCTCACAGCGGTAAACTCCTGGCCGTAAGCAACAATAGCGCTTACTTCAATAGCAGCCACCAGCCACTCCCCGCACTAAACGTAAACCACTATCAAGCCCCGATAGTCAAGCAGGTAACAGCCCTTGCCCAAACCGCGCCGGCCAACCGGGTGGGCGATGCGATGGACGACCCAGCCATTTGGGTTAACAGCCACAATAAGGCACAAAGCCGGGTGCTGGGTACCGACAAAAGAGGGGCTCTGGAGGTGTATGACCTGCAAGGCAAACGCCTGCAGCGCCTCGCGGTTGGCCGGGTGAATAACGTCGATGTACGCAAAGGTTTTGTGGTTAACGGCAACACCGTCGACATTGCCACCGCCAGCCAGCGCGACCGCAACAGCATCCTGGTGTTTGCCATTAACCCTACAACGGGCCACACCTCGGTGCTGGGGGAAATTCCCACCCCTATCAAAGACATTTATGGCCTTTGTATGTATCAGCCCAAGGGGCAGATGCAGGTTTTTGTGAACAACAAAGCCGGCCGGGTGCTGCAGTACCGTTTGGCTGAACGCCACGGCAAAATCAGTGGCCAATTGCTGCGCGACTTTAGCGTGCCCACCCAGCCAGAGGGCTGCGTTGCCGATGACCAGCGCGGCACCTTTTTCCTGGGTGAAGAAGATGTTGGCATTTGGGCGTTCGATGCCAACCCCGCTAAGGCCGCCAAGGGCAGACTGATCGCCCATGTCGGTGATAAACTGCACGCCGATGTGGAAGGCTTAGGCTTGTGGCAAGGTAAAAAGCCGCTGCTGATTGCCTCCAGCCAGGGCAACGACAGCTACGTTGTTTACAGCGCCCTGCCACCTTACGCCTACCAGGGGCGGTTTCGGGTTGGCCTTAATAGCCAGGCTGGCATTGATGGCACCAGCGAAACCGACGGCATTGATGTCACGGCCATGGCCCTGAGCGCCGATTACCCCCAAGGCCTACTGGCAATACAGGACGGCCGCAAACGACTTCCAGAACAAGGCCAAAACTTCAAGCTCGTCTCCTTTGCAGAGGTGCTGAAGCTATTAAAACAATAAGCGTTATTTTCTTACCCCTTGGGCAGGCCTTTGGCCTGCCTTTTTTATTGGTGGCGTAGGCATCAAGACAAGGCCATGTCTTTGTTGCCACCAAGGATAAACAGCGGCTTTTAGATAACTGGCGAGCCCAGCTAGAGGGCAAGCCAGTCCCGGTAGAAATCCACAAAGGCGCGAACCCGGGCGGGAATAAAGTTACCGGGCGGAAAGACAGCATAGATACCGCCTTTCGGTAGCGTCCATTGCGACAATAAGGGAATGAGTTGTGCGTCCAGTGGCTGACCAAAGTGGCCAATCACCGAGATACCGGCACCGGCCTTAATCAGGCTGGTTAGCGCCGAGGTGTTGTCGACCTTGAGGCGGCTGTGCAGTTGCACTTGCTGGGTCTCGCCCTGGCGGCTGAAGGTCCAGGTTAACGCGCTGGGCAGCGGCGTAAACTCAAGCCAGCGGTGCTGGGCAAGCTCTCTTGGGTGTGATGGGGCACCATAGCTATCTAGGTAGCTTTGGGACGCCACTAATAACTGCTCGAAACTACCCAGTTTTTGGGCGCGAAGGCTAGAGTCCTTCAGCCAGCCCATACGAATAGCCACATCGATGCCTTCGCGCACCAGATCCGCCGTTTTATCACCACTGCGAAGCTCAATGCTGAGCTTGGGATGGCGTTCACCAAAGGCCGCCGCGGCCTTGGCCAAATGAAGACTCATGTGATCAACCGGCGCGGTGATCCTTAAGGTGCCGCTGAGTGTCCTGGCGCTACTGCCCACGTCCTGCAGCCTTTCCCCTAATGTTGCCAATAATGGCTTACTGTCGAGATACAGTTGTTGGCCGGCATCGGTCAGGGTGATTTGGCGGGTGGTTCGGGTAAAAAGAGCGGCGCCCAGCCGCTGCTCTAGCGCACGAATGCTCAAGCTTATTTTGGTTTTGGTACAACCCAACCGCTCGGCAGCCGCGGTAAAAGATCCGGCTTCTACCACGGCAATAAAGAGCGGCAAATGGTTGAGATCGAGTTCGCTGGCCACAGCCTCACCGTTATTATTTTGATAACAATGAATTATTAATTACGGCGTTTTTCAAATCAATAACTGAGCGCAAAATCCCCGGCATCTGCTACAGGAAACGAGGAAAACCCCATGAAAATTGCCCTTATCGGTGCCAGCGGCTTTATTGGTTCGGCCTTACGTGCAGAAGCCTTAAGCCGAGGCCACAGTGTTACAGCCCTGGTCAGTCGCCCAGAACGCCTGGACACAGAGCCGGGTCTTTATATCGTCAAAGTTGATGTGCAAGACACCAAGGCCCTGACCGAACAGCTACGGGATTTTGATGCGGTCTTGAGCGCCTTTTCCGGCCATGCCCAGCAAGACGTACAGGGCTACTTTGCCAAAGGTTTTGACAGCATACTCACCGCCGCCAAAGACGCCGCAGCCAAACGCCTATTGGTGGTGGGAGGTGCGGGTTCTTTGGAAGTGGCACCGGGTCAGTTGCTGATTGACACACCCAGCTTCCCGGCTGAATACAAAGCCACCGCCGAAGGTGCTCGCTACGCTCTTAACCAACTTCGTGCCCAGTCAGCGGTAACCTGGACCATGCTGTCACCCGCCGCGATAATAGCCCCCGGTGAGCGCAGCGGCCAATATCGCCTGGGCAGTGACCAGTTGCTACTGGACGCCGAGGGTAACAGCCAAATCTCGGTGCAAGATTTTGCCAAGGCAATGATTGACGAGCTGGAAAGCCCAGCCCATCTCAATCGCCGCTTTACCTTGGCCTATTAAAGAAAAGCCGCCGCAAAGGCGGCGGCTTTTTGTTGCAGGTCTATTAAAGCAGGTCAAAACGGTCGGCGTTCATCACCTTGGCCCACGCGGCGACGAAGTCTTTGACGAACTTCTCTTGGTTGTCGTCCTGGGCGTATACCTCGGCATAGGCGCGCAGTATCGAGTTAGACCCAAACACCAAGTCAACGCGGCTGGCACTGTATTTGGTTGCACCGCTGGCGCGATCGACAATGTGGTACAGGTTTTTACCTTTCGGCTCCCACTTGTAGTTCATGTCGGTCAGGGTAACGAAGAAGTCGTTACTCAATACTCCGGGGCGGTCGGTAAAGACACCCAGCGCACTGCCACCATGGTTGGTGCCCAGCACCCGCATACCGCCTAGAAGTACGGTCATTTGCGGCGCACTTAGCCCCATTAGCTGGGCACGGTCTAACAGCATTTCTTCCGGGCTGACCGCGTAGTCAGACTTAACCCAGTTACGAAAGCCGTCATGCACCGGCTCAAGAACCTCAAAGCCGTCTACGTCAGTTTGCGCCTGGCTGGCATCGCCACGGCCAGGGGCAAAGGGCACCGTAATATCAACGCCCGCTGCTTTGGCGGCCTTTTCTACCCCTAGATTACCGGCCAGCACTATAACGTCGGCCAGGCTGGCGCCGGTTTCAGCGGCAATGGGAGCCAGTGCTGCCAAGACTTTTTGCAGGCGATCCGGCTCGTTGCCCGCCCAGTCTTTTTGCGGTGCCAGGCGAATACGTGCACCATTGGCACCACCGCGCATGTCGGACTGACGGAAGGTCCGGGCGCTGTCCCAACCGGTACTAACCAGTTCGGCCACACTGAGCTTAGTCGCGGCAATTTTGGCTTTAACCGCCGCAACGTCGTAATGGCTGTTACCGGCAGGAATGGGGTCTTGCCAGAGCAAGTCTTCACTGGGCACATCAGGCCCAAACCAACGGGATTTTGGCCCCATATCGCGGTGGGTCAGTTTGAACCAGGCCCGCGCAAAGGTATCGGCGAAATAGTCAGGGTCGGCCATAAACTTTTTGCAGATGGCGTTGTAGGTTGGGTCCACCTTCATCGCCATATCGGCATCGGTCATGATTGGCATGCACTTGATGGCGGGGTCTTCCACATCGGCAGGCATGTGCTCGGGTTTGATATCAACCGGCTGGTACTGCCAGGCACCGGCAGGGGATTTGTGCAGTTGCCAGTCGTAACCGAACAGCAGCTCAAAATAGCCCATGTCCCACTGGGTTGGGTGGGTGGTCCAGGCACCTTCAATGCCCGACACCACGGTGTCGCGGCCAATGCTGCGCCCTTTGGTGTTAAACCAGCCCAGGCCCTGATATTCAGGGTCTGCCGCTTCCGGCTCGGGGCTTAGGTTGGCCGCATCGCCATTACCATGGCATTTACCAATGGTGTGGCCGCCCGCCGCCAGCGCTGCGGTTTCTTCGTCGTCCATGCCCATACGGGCAAAGGTTTCACGAATTTGCTCGCCGGTAGCGGCGGGTCGGGTTTGCCGTTAACTCCTTCCGGGTTGACGTAAATAAGCCCCATTTGCACCGCTGCCAGCGGATTTTCCAGGGTATCGGGTTTGGCAACGTCGCCATAACGGCCATCGGACGGTGCTAACCACTCTTTTTCGTCCCCCCAGTAGGTGTCTTTTTCCGGATGCCAAATGTCTTCGCGGCCAAAGGCGAAGCCGTAGGTTTTTAAACCGGCGACTTCATAGGCCATAGTGCCGGCCAGGGCGATAAGGTCGGCCCAAGAGATTTTGTTGCCGTATTTCTTTTTAATGGGCCACAGCAAGCGGCGGCCCTTGTCAGTGTTAACGTTATCCGGCCAGCTATTAAGGGGCGCAAAACGCTGGTTACCGGTGTTATTGCCGCCCCGGCCATCGCTTGAACGGTAAGAACCGGCGGCATGCCAGGTCACCCGCGCCATCATGCCCACATAACTGCCCCAGTCAGCCGGCCACCAGGCCTGGCTGTCGGTCATGAGGGTTCGTAAGTCGGCCTTAAGTGCCGCCACATCGAGTTTCTTGAGTTGTTCGCGATAGTTGAAATCTTGACCGAGAGGATTGGTCTTGGTGTCGTGCTGATGAAGGATGTCCAGGTTAAGGGCGTTTGGCCACCAACTCATCACACTGGTGCCGGTGACGGTGCTGCCGCCGTGCATAACCGGGCACTTACCTTTGCTGCTCTGGCTCATCGTTTTTTCCTTCTAGCAATGTCTTTTGTGTCTAGTAGTTAGCCACACCTGAAGGCAGGTAAACACCCTTACCTTCGTTAAACTTAGTTAAAAAATAGCAGCCCGGAATCAATTACTAAAACGATGATTGGCTATGAACACTATAGGTTTTTCCTATTAAACCTACCCAATGCCAGGCCCACAGTAATGAAAAGCCGCCTTGATGGCGGCTTTAGCGAGCATGCAATAAGGTGCGGGCAAAAACTGCGAGCTTATCTAGCCCTTGAATGTCATCTTCATATAGCGGTACCGCTACCCTTGGTACTTGCCTGAGCCTGCTGTCGATATCGGCCAGGTGCCGCTGCTGACGTTCAAAGCGCGCCGCCCAAAAGCTATTACCGGTGGCAGCCGGTAATACCCGGTTCACCACCGCCCCTGCCACCGGAATTTTCGACGCTAGCAAGGCGGCAACGGCACGTTCAGTTTCCAGTATCGGTAGCTTTTCCGGCGTGAGAACAAACAGAAAGGCGGTTTTAGCCGCGTCAGCTAACAAATGGCGGGTACGGTGAAACAACCGCTGGCGTTTAAGTAGGGTCTCGGCCAGCTGCTTACCTTTGTCGTCCAGGCCTTCCAACGCGTTCTGACTGGGGTCGCCCATGGGATTATTCACGCTACGCCCCGGCGTTAGGTGCGCCAAAACCTCCCCCAGTTTTTCCGAACGCTTGTTGTGCTTTAAAAGGCCATCGGTCCAAGCCGCCATCACCTCAGGCAAACTTAACAGCCTTAGGGTGTGGCCGGTTGGCGCGGTATCGAAAACCAGCAAGTCGTATTGCTCAAGGCCCTCTTCCATCAGCCTTGCCATCCGTTCCAAAAGCGCCGCTTCCTGGGCGCCGGGGGATTGGCTGGAAAGCCGTAACTGGCGGGTTAGCTCGCTTACCTGATCTGGCCCCACATAACGGCGCATCTGCCCTAATACCCGCTCGAGATAGGCATCCACTTCCGCGTCTGGGTCCAGCTCTAGCACCGTTAAGTTAGCGGCCAGCATCTTTTCTTTACCGCCTATGGCCGTATCAAAAGCATCAGACAAGCTGTGGGCCGGATCGGTAGACACCAGCAACACCTTGCGGCCAGCATTGGCAGCGGCCACCGCCAGCGCAGCCGACACCGTGGTTTTGCCCACACCGCCCTTGCCGCCCACCAGCAACAGCCGCTTTTCACAAATGAGTTGTTCAAGACTCAGCGCCATTAGCAGCACCGGAAGTTATCTAAAGGCGAGTGTTCCATGCCCATGCGCTGGTGCCATTGATGGAAGCGGTCTAACAACAGTGGCTGTAATTCCAGGCAATACCAGGAAGCCGGATTGGGCACGCCCATCATTTCGGAGAACACCAACAGCATGAACATGTCATCTTCTTCCCGTTTGGCGCGGGCAATGGCGGCCCGGTAAGGGGCGTTGTAATACTGGGCACCCAGCTCACCGGCCTTTTGGTACCAGAATTTGAATTTTGACAGGGTTTCTTTCATGAAGGCTGTGCTCCTTTAGGTGCAACATGTCACAGCCGCCAACAGGGGCCAGCCGATTGCAGGCTAGCCCCTTGGCAGTGGGTTATTCGGCCTCTGCCGCTTTGCGTTTTTCCGCTTTAAGGGCAGCGGCGCATTCCAAGGTCACCAAAATGGCGGCCACCAGCACCACAACATCGAGGCCCAGCAAGAACCATTTTTGCTGGTCGTAGAAGCCTTTTAGTTGCAACAACAAGGCCGCCAGGGTCATCACCAACAGGAACACCAAAGGTGCCAGGGTGTAAATGGTGGGCGACTTACGGCGCACCAGCATCACGGTGATAACCAGCAAGGTCAGGCCCGCCAGCAGCTGGTTGGTGGTGCCAAATAGCGGCCAAATCAGCAGGCCACCGGAACCGTCGGCGCCGCCGGCCCCAAAGGCCAACACCAAGCAACTGCCAACCGCCAACAAGGTGGCAGGCAAGGCTTTACCCATCCACTTGATGTTATAAATCTCACCCCATTCTTGGAAAATGTAACGTTGCAGGCGCAGGCCGGTGTCCATGGTGGTGCCAGCAAAAAGCGCTGCCATCACCGTTAGCATGGTCGAGGCTACGGCCGCATCAATACCGGTACCGGCATGTAAAATTGCCGCGCCACCGTCAACAAAGGCCAAGACGCCACCTTTACCAAAGGCGCTGTAAACGGCCTGCCAGTCGGCAAGTGAGGCAAAACCGGCGGTGGCCGCAATAATGGCTGCCAGGGCCAAGGCCCCTTCACCCACAGCGCCAAAGTAACCCACAAAACGCGCATCGGTTTCTTTGTTGAGCTGCTTGGAGGTTGTGCCCGAGGCCACCAAGCCATGGAAGCCCGAGATGGCGCCACAGGCAATGGTGACAAACAGCAGCGGCACCATCGACGGTGTGTTAGCTGGCACGTTCATGTTGATCATCGGTGCCACCACACTGGGGTTGGCAATCAGCACCGCGGCGTAGAGCAAAATCAGCCCCACAAAAAGCTGTAGGCCGTTGATGTAGTCGCGAGGTTGCAGCAACATCCACACCGGCAGCAGGGAAGCAATAGCGGCATAAAGGAACAGCAGTAAGATCCAGCTGGCCGAGGCCGACAACCCCAAGGTGCTTGCAGGCAAGGTAATGGGCATTGAGGGGCCAACGTAAATCAGCGCATAAAGTACGATAATGCCAATCAGCGATACCCAGCCAAGGCTGAATTTAAAGCGGTAAATCAGCTGGCCAATCACCAGCGCCACCGCCACCGCGCCCCACACCGGCACCACGGCGCCGGGGTTATTGATAAGCAGCTTGGCTATCACCACCCCAAACACGGCGTTGACCATCAACAGCACCAGGAAGATGACAATCATAAATACCGCGCGGGCCCGTTTACCCACCACTTCCCCGGTCAGTGCCCCGACCGATTTCGCACGGTTACGAATACTGGCCCAGATGGCGCCAAAGTCATGAACCCCGGCAAAGAAGATGGTGCCAACCGTGACCCACAAAAACGCGGGCAACCAGCCCCAAATAACAGCGATGGCCGGGCCAACAATAGGCGCGGCCCCCGCCACCGAGGTAAAGTGGTGGCCCCAGAGCACAAATTTATTGGTGGGAACAAAATCAACACCGTCTTCCATTTCATGGGCGGGTGTTTTGAAGTTCTCGTCGAGTTTGTAGATGTGGTTGGCAATGAAACGAGAATAAAAGAAATAGCCGAGGGCCATTCCCCCTAACCCCAATACCAGCAATACGATAGCACTCATATGCGGCCCTTATTTTTGGTTTGCTGCTTTTTAAATAATCGTTATCTAGTTGTAGCAACCATTGCGGCAAAACCCACCAAGGGCAATACGACTTTTCGCTAATGAAGGGCGCTTAGGCTTCGTCAACCGGGCTAAGAGAGGTGAGTGGCAGGCGAATTTCTACCGACAAGCCCCCAAGAGTCGCCGCCTGGCCTAAGGTGATTTTGCCGTGATAGGAGTCGACAATTTTTTTGATGATGGCAAGGCCAAGACCAGAGCCGTGGGTGCTGCGGGCCTTGTCGCCCCGTTCAAACGGCAAGAACAAACGCTCACGCTCGTTTTCGGGAATACCGGGGCCGTTATCGCCGACTTTCAGCACCAGCCAATGGCGGTCAACCGACAGGCGCGCTTCCACCTGCGCCTGGCCGCGGCCGTAGCGTTCGGCATTTTCCAAAAGGTTATAAATAAGCCGTTTTATCGACAGCGGCCTGACCCAAAGTTCGGGTAATTTGGCCAATTGCAGGCTAGCTTCTAAGGGCCGGTCGGCAAAGGCGCTAACCGCATCTTCAATCAAGGTCGCCACGTCGCACGGCTCGGGGCTGTCTTCACGGTCTTGGCGCACATAAGCAATGAACTGGTCGATAATGGCGTTCATGTCTTCAATGTCGTCGTTAATACCGTCTTTTAGGTAGTTTTCAGAGCTTTCCATCATTTCGGTGGCCAGGCGAATGCGCGTCAGCGGTGTGCGTAAATCGTGGGAAATACCGGCCATCAATAGCGCCCTGTCGTCCTCCAGCTGCGCTACCCCTTTGGCCATTTGGTTAAAGGCGCGGGTCACCGCTTCTACCTCGGTTGAACCGACATCTTCTGGCAAACGGTCGGGGCGTTCCCCGCGGCCAACCCGGTGCGCCGCTACTTCCAATTTTTTCAGCGGCCGGTTCAAACGCCGCGCAAACAGCCAGCCTCCCAGCACCGACAGCACGCCGATAAGCGCCAAATACAGCGGCAGCGGCGAGAACTGAAAGCCTTGAAAACCGGTAAGCGGGACTTTGAGCCAATAGTGCGGCGCCATTGGCGGGCGTACCCAAATATCAAAACTGGCGCCTTCGCTGATGCGCACCTCGGTGGTGCCACCCAGTTCTTCACCGAGCTCGTTCGACAAGTAGCTGTAATAGGTCGCCTGATTAACACCTGCCGCCGCCGCCGCTTGCTGGCTATACATTTCAATGCCGGTGGCTTTGAAAAAGCGCTCCCGCAGCTCGTCGGGCACTTCAATGCGTTTGCGACCGTGAAGGGGTTCATCCAGGAACACTGTTTTGACCTGCTTGGCCAGCAGGTCGTTGATTTGGTCGTAGCTGGGTTTGATGACGTACATCACCACGATGGTGTAGCTAACCAATTGGTTAATCAGCAATAACCCGGCCAGCAGCATCACGGTTTGGCCAAAGGCCGATTTGGGCAATAGCCTCATTGCCGTGGGCGACCATCGGGTACAAAGACATAACCCAGGCCCCACACGGTTTGAATGTAACGGGGGTGAGCCGGGTCTTGCTCTATCATGCGGCGCAGCCTGGATACCTGCACATCAATGCTGCGCTCCAGCGCCGAATAATCGCGGCCACGGGCCAAGTTCATCAATTTGTCGCGGGATAACGGCTCGCGCGGGTGGTTAACCAAGGCCTTGAGCACGGCAAACTCACCCGAGGTCAGCGGCATATGCTGGTCACCACGGAACATTTCACGGGTACCGAGGTTGAGGCGAAAGTCACCAAAGCTCACTTCCTGCTCTTCGTTGGCCGGTGCTCCTGGCGCCTCTAAGGTGCGGCGGCGCAGCACCGCCCGAATACGGGCCAGTAGTTCCCGGGGGTTAAAGGGTTTGGCCAGGTAGTCGTCGGCGCCCAGCTCCAGGCCAACGATGCGGTCGACCTCGTCGCCCTTGGCGGTGAGCATGATGATGGGGATATTCATATCCCTTGAACGCAGCCGTTTACAAATGGCCAGGCCATCTTCACCGGGCAGCATTAAATCAAGCACCATCAGGTGGAAGTTTTCCCGCTCCAGCAAACGGTCCATTTGCTCGGCATTGGCTACCGCGCGAACCTGGAATTCCTGTTCCATCAGGTAGCGCTCCAACAGCGCCCGTAAGCGCATGTCATCGTCCACTACCAGGATCTTGGTGCTTTCCTGCGTCATTATTTTATCCACCCAAGGTAACCATCGGCTTTTACTATAAAAAGTTGCCGGCTCAGAAGCCTCATTGCCTTTGTTACAATTCATTTCCCGCGTTGTAATCAATGGTTGTTACAAACCAAATCTTGCGGCCCTCTGGTGTGGCAACCACCACTTCGTCGTCTACTTCTTTTTTTAACAAGGCGCGGGCCATGGGTGCATCAATGGAAATGTAATCTTTGCGGCCATAAATCTCGTCGGGGCCAACAATACGAAAACGCCGGGTATCACCGGCTTCGTTTTCAACTTCTACCCAGGCACCAAAGAACACCTTACCGTCTTGCTGGGGGGAATAATCCACCACTTTGAGAATTTCCAAGCGCTTTCGCAAAAAGCGTACCCGCCGGTCAATTTCTCGCAGCCGCTTTTTGTTGTATTGGTAATCCGCATTTTCACTGCGGTCACCAAGACTGGCCGCCCAAGCCACTTTTTTTGTCACGTCCGGGCGCTCAGTGCGCCATAAATAATCCAGCTCTTGTTTCAGGGCGTTATAACCCTCGCGGGTAATAAGGTCAGTTCGCATCGGTCAATCATTCTGTTAACAACAGTCGAGTTTTATCGCCTTGGCGGCAGCTTAGCAAGGCCGACTTCAGGCATTTTCTGAATGGGCCGCCAGTCTTGATAAAAAGGCCATTCCCATTACCGGCCAGCATGGCACAATGCCCCTCACACGTGCGCGCACGAAAGAAATAAGTGGTAAGGATGATCAACAACAAAATTGCCGAAGAACTCGGCGTTCGTGAAGCCCAAGTCAGCGCCGCCGTTGCGCTGCTGGACGAAGGTTCCACCGTTCCCTTTATTGCCCGTTACCGCAAAGAAGTAACCGGCGGCCTGGACGACACCCAACTGCGTAACCTCGAATCCCGCTTAGGTTACCTGCGCGAGTTGGAAGAGCGCCGCCAGGCCATTATCAAAAGCATTGATGAGCAAGGTAAGCTCAGCGCTAGCCTTAAGGCTGAGCTGCTTGGCGCCGACACCAAAACGGTACTTGAAGAGCTCTACCTGCCCTACAAGCCCAAGCGCCGCACCAAGGGGCAAATTGCCATCGAGCAAGGCCTGGAGCCGCTGGCCGACGAACTGCTGGCTAACGCCAGCGCCGACCCGCAACTGTTGGCCGAGGGCTATGTCGGTGGTGATGTGGCCGACGTTAAAGCCGCCCTTGAAGGCGCCCGTTACATTTTGATGGAGCGCTTTGCCGAAGACGCCGCGCTGTTGGAAAAAATCCGCCACTATCTTTGGAGCAACGCCCAGCTCACCGCCAAGGTGATGGACGGCAAAGAGCTTGAGGGCGCCAAATTCAGCGATTATTTCAGCCACTCAGAACCGCTGGCCAAGGTGCCCTCGCACAGGGCGCTGGCCATGCTGCGTGGCCGCAACGAAGGCATTTTGGCGCTGGCCATTAATGCCGACCCCGGCCAGGAAGAGAGCGTTAAAACCTCTTATTGCGAGCTGATTATTGCCAAGCACTTAGGGCTTAACTTGGGTGACAGCCCCCGTGATAGCTGGCTTAAACAAGTGGTTAGCTGGACCTGGCGCATTAAGATTTTGATGTACATGGAAACCGAACTGATGGGCCGGGTGCGCGAAGCCGCCGAAGGTGAAGCCATTAAGGTCTTCGGCGACAACCTCAAAGATCTCTTGATGGCCGCTCCTGCCGGCCCGAAAGTGGTGATGGGTCTTGACCCTGGCATTCGCACCGGCTGTAAAGTGGCGCTGGTGGACGACACCGGCAAGGTGTTGGGCACAGCCACCATTTATCCTTTCGAGCCCAAGCGCCAGTATGCGCAGTCTATCGATGCGCTGGAGCAGCTTTGCCGCAAGTTCAAGGTGGACTTAATTGCCATCGGTAACGGCACCGCCAGCCGCGAGACCGACCGCATGGTGGCCGAGATGTTTAAAAAGGCTCCGGATCTGAAAGTTACCAAAGTGGTGGTCAGCGAAGCAGGTGCTTCGGTGTATTCCGCCTCGGAGCTGGCCGCCAACGAATTCCCGGATATGGACGTGTCCTTGCGCGGCGCTGTCAGTATCGCCCGCCGCCTGCAAGACCCGCTGGCAGAGCTGGTGAAAATTGACCCCAAATCCATTGGTGTGGGCCAGTACCAGCACGATGTAAACCAAAACCAGCTGGCTAAAGCCCTGGATGCGGTGGTGGAAGACTGCGTAAACGGTGTGGGGGTGGATTTGAATACCGCCTCGGCGCCGCTGTTAGCGCGGGTGTCCGGCTTAAACAGCACCTTGGCAAGTAATGTCGTGGGCTGGCGTAATGAAAACGGTGCATTTAAAAGCCGCAAACAGCTATTAAAAGTACCGCGTTTGGGGCCAAAAGCCTTTGAGCAATGCGCCGGTTTTTTGCGCATCATGAACGGCGATAACCCGCTGGATGCCTCCGGTGTGCACCCCGAAGCTTATCCGGTGGTGGAAAAAATCAAAGCCAATACCGGCAAGGTGGAAGCGGCACTGATTGGTAATTCGGATGTGCTTAGAAAGCTCAAGCCCGGCGACTTTGTCGACGAACAGTTTGGCCTGCCAACCGTCACCGACATCTTAAAAGAGTTGGACAAACCCGGCCGCGACCCGCGCCCCGAGTTTAAAACCGCCAGCTTTGCCGACGGCGTTGAAACCCTAAACGACCTTCGCCCCGGTATGGTGCTAGAAGGCGTGGTGACCAACGTCACCAACTTCGGTGCCTTTGTGGATATTGGTGTGCACCAGGACGGCCTGGTGCACATTAGCGCCATGAGCGAGCGCCGCATTAACGATCCGCGTGAAGTGGTCAAAGCCGGACTGGTGGTAAAAGTGAAGGTCATGGACGTTGATGTGCCCAGAAAGCGCATAGCCCTTTCCATGCGCCTAAGCGACGAGCCCGGCCAACAAGCTGGCAATACGCGAGCGAGCGGCAGCCGCCCTGAGCGCAGCAGCAATAACCGCAGCGCGGGCAGAGCGCAGGCACAAAGTGCAGGTGCCAGCAGCGGTAATTCGGCCATGGCCGATGCGCTAAAAGCGGCCCTGAAACGCTAACCAGCAAAGCCGCTCACCCGAGCGGCTTTTTTAGCACGGCCAAAAGCCAAACAAACAAAACCGTCAAACCCGGGCAATAAAAAAGCCGCCTGGGTGGCGGCTTTTCTGACACTGCCTGCTTTACGCAGTGGTATCAATCACGGTGCCGAGCATTTCATCGGCGGTTTTGATGACCTTGGCGGCAGCGCCGGACTCATTCTTGGCGACTTGCAGCTGTACCAGAGGCTCGGCGTTGACATCACCGTTAGCGATGCGCTGGGCAGCGTCATTGGCGCGGTTCTGGGCGGTATATTGCAGGTTCATACCGCTGTTCATCACTGAGTTCATAGCTTCAACTCCCCAAGTAGGTCCACGCAGTGTACGCTATTTGCCCACAAATGGCCAAATATTCAGCAACTGACGTTAAGCCTTTTCAAGGCCCTCGATGAAATGGCGAATGCTGGCCGCCGTTTGCTGCGGGTGGGAAATAAAAGGCGCATGAGAGCTATGGTCAACCACCAAGCTCTGGCTCTGTGGCGCCAGCTTATCCACCAAGGGCACTTGTTTGGCGGGCACCAAGGCATCAAGACGGCCATAAAGGCGTAAAAAGGGCAGCGTAATATTGGCCAGCTCGCCGCGCAGGTCGGTATCCGCCAGGATCTGTAAGCCGCCCGCCAGCGCATCAATGTTAGGTAATGGCCGCTCGGCTACCTGTTCGCGCAACAGTTTGATATCGGCTTTGGCGCTGGGTGCGCCCATGGCTTGGATAGCCAAAAAGCGGTCTATCACCTGCTGAATGTCGCCCTGCAAGGCACCGGCAAACTGCTTAAGCACCATCGGCTTAATACCAGGCCAGTTAGCGTCGGCCACAAAGGCCGGGCTAGAAGCAACGGTGACCAAACCACGGGGGCGGCCATAGCCTTTTAGCGCCGCTTGGGTCGCGACCAAACCGCCCAACGACCACCCCAGCCAAATGGCATCTTCCGGCACCCGTTCAGCAACAGCCTGGGCCAGACTGTCGATATGGTCATGGCCAGGTTCAGCGGCGGCATCGCCAAATCCGGGTAAATCGACCACGCTTAACGCTATGCCGTCAAGAAACGGCGTCAGGGAAGAAAAAACCGCACCGTTGACACCCCAACCGTGCAACATCACCAAGGAAGGTGTAGACATCATGACCTCCGATTTAGCGCAGATCCTAGCGCGCGCCGCCAAGAAGGCCAAGCCTCAACAGCATTGCTGGCTTTGTCTTGAAGCCAGTCACACACCGCTTTGCCACCATTGTATCGAGGATTTAGTCAGGCCCATTGGTCGCTGCAAGCAATGTGGCGAACCTGGGCCTGCGCTTTGCTCACACTGTCGGCAGCGGCCACCGCCCTTTGATGAGGTAGTAGCCGGTTTCGCCTATGAACCGCCCTTTAGCCATTTCATTCATCGCTTTAAGTACCAGCGGCAATGGTGGCTTGATAGCGCGCTTTGCCAGCCGCTGCTGGCAAAACTGCAACAGGTTGATAGGCCAGAGTGTTTATTACCGGTGCCCATGCATTGGTCACGGCGGTTATGGCGGGGCTTTAACCAAGCGGAGTTACTGGCGCGATATTTGGGAAAGGCCATGGCCATCAACACCGCGCCAGATCTGCTGCGCTGCACTCGCGCTCACCGCCATCAGCAAGGGCTAACCAAAAGCGCCCGCCAGCGTAACCTCAACCACGCCTACAGATTGACCGCAACGCCACCTTCACACGTGGCGATTGTTGATGACGTGATGACCACTGGCGCCACTGTTTCGGTATTGGCCAAGCTCTTGAAACAGTCTGGTTGTCACAGAGTGCAGATATGGTGCCTGGCACGTGCGTAAAATAGTTAACCTCGCATTAACCACCTGATTCCATTTATCATTGCCTATCATCACAACGAGAAAGTCATGAGACGCATAGCTATTGTCGTGGCGATGGCCCTTTTGGCAGGCTGCCAATCGACCGCGCCCAAGCCGCTATCAGATAAAGCGCGCAATGAACCAAGCGATGTCAGCAACTGGCAAGAACCGCAGTCGGTAAGGGCTCAGCAGGTGGTTAGCCTGGTGGCGCTGATTGATATGCCCGAGGTCGCGGCGCTGGTGAATCATGCCTTAGCCTTAAACCCTAATCTGCAACAAACCCGGCTGACCATGGATATCGCCCGGGCGCAAGTCGGTGTTAGCCGCGCTGACCAATTACCCACCGTTGACGCCGCTTTTTCCGGTCAGCGGGGTAAAAATGAGAACAAAAGTGTAACTAACAGTTACAGCAGCGAATTAAGCGTTAGCTGGGAGCTGGATCTGTGGCGAAAACTGGCAGACCAAACGGCTTCTGCTGCAGCCTCAGCCAGTGCCAGCACCTTGGATTATGTTGCCGCTCGCGACAGCCTGGCGGCCAGTGTGATTGATACTTACCTGGCGCAACTGGAACTCAAGCAACTACTGACCGTGCAGCAGCAGTTGGTTAAGGCGTATCAGAACAACGTGGATTTCATCCTCGATCGCTACCGCAGCGGCCTGGACAACCTCGACGCCCTGGCAACGGCCCGCACCAGCCTGTATTCGGCGCAGGCAACCTTGGCGCAATATCAGGAAAATATTGATATTAACCGCCGAGTGCTGCGCCAATATTTGGGCGATAACAGTGTGCTGACCGCAGTACAGGGCAGCCACTTCCCGGAGGTGTTGGTACCGCTGGCCAAGATGCCAAACCAAACCCTGGCGGGGCGACCTGACGTTGCCGCAGCGCTGATGTCACTAAGGGCTTCCGAACTTGATGAAGCATTGGCGCGCAAAGATTTACTGCCATCTATCAGTTTAAGTGCGGCGTTAAGCCAAACCGCCACTACGCCGTCAGAGGCGTTATTTACCAGCCCACTTTGGAGCCTGCTTGGGCAAATTACCGCCCCGCTCTATGAAGGTGGCAAGCTCAGGGCTAATTTGCAGGCCGCCAAATTGACCAGCCTAAAAGGCTTTGAGAACTACCGTTCCGTGCTGCAAAACGCCGTTAAAGAGGTGGAAGACGCCCTTGGCCAGGAACAATCCCTTGGCCGCCAGCAGCGCCACCTGCAAGACGCAGTAGAAAGCGGCAAACAAAGCCTGGATAACACGCAGGAGCGCTACCGCAGCGGCCTGTCCGATATTTTCGATTTAATTAGCGCCCAAACCACCTATTACAACCTGAAAGCGCAGCTTATCGAAACCCATTACCAACGACTGACTAACCGCGTAACCCTGGGCCTGGCACTGGGTTTACCCGCAAAAGCCGAGGATCGTTCATGAACAACCGCCGCCGTGCCCTGCTTGTGACAGCGGCCGCTGTATTGGTACTTCTGCTGGTTATCTTCTGGATAGGCCACGCCATGACACACCGCGCGCCACTGCCCAAACAAAAAGTGGAAGTGGTGTATCCGCGGGTAACCGTCAGCACGGTACAGCCCCACAGCTACACCGCACAGGTAAAAAGCTATGGCGAGGTGAAAGCGCACTTTAGCCTGACCTTAACCAGCGAAGTGGCGGGGACTATTGATAGCCTGGCCAGCGACTTTGAAACCGGCGCCATCGTTACCAAAGGTAGTGAACTGGCCAAAATCAACGATGTTAAATACCGCCAAGCCCTGGCCAGTGCCAAGGCCAGCGAGAGCAGCAGTTATGTCAGCCTGCTTGAAGAGCAGCGCGAAGGTAAGCAAGCGCTGGCCGAATGGCAACGCAGTGGCCTTTCCGGTAAGCCTGACTCGCCGCTGCTGTTAAGAAAGCCGCAGCTACAATCCGCCCAGGCAGCCTATGACAGCGCCAAGAATGATGTGGCTGAAGCCGAGCGTAACCTTGAGCTCACCCGCATCAAAGCGCCCTTTAAGGCGATAGTGGTAAGCCGCGATATCAGCCCCGGTAGTTACATCAGTGCCGGCGGCACCGTTGCCACCTTGTATAGCGCCGACCGGGTGGAAGTGAGCTTGCCGCTTTCAGGGGAACAATGGGCGCAGCTGCCCGACCCTTCGCAGCTTTTAGGTGCCCAGGTTAACCTTATCAACGCCGCCGGAGACGGCCAATGGCAAGGCTTGGTTAACCGTGTAGAGCGCAGCTACGGCAGCGCCCGCCAACGTAATTTAGTGGTGGCAGTGCAGGCGCCTTTTGAAAAAGCCCAGCCGCTGATGCCCGGCATTTTTGTTACCGGCTTGGTGCCCGGTAAACAGGTGGATGGCCTGTTAAAAGTGCCCGCCTCCGCCATCTCTAACAGTGGCGAAATTTGGTACGTCAAAGCCGGTAACCTGCTGGGTAAATTCCCGGCCGACGTAAAGTTTGCGATCGGTAGCGACATATACATTCGCCCGCCCTCAGCCCAAGACAGCTGGAAAATTCTTATTGCCCCGTTGGATAGCTATCTGCCGGATATGCACGTTAACCCCATGGAGGCCAGTGACCAATGAGTCAAACCTCTGGGGTAATTGCCTGGTTCACCCGTAACAGCGTCGCCGCCAACTTGCTGATGCTGCTGGTGATTTGTTTGGGTTTAGCGGCCTTTGGCAATTTACGAAAAGAAGCCTTCCCGCCTTTGCCACCGAGCAAGGTCACCGTTAGCGTCAGCTACCCTTCCGGTAGTGCCAAGCAGGCCGAAGAAGGCATTGCCATGAAAGT
The DNA here is from genome assembly GCF_003367375.1 of Gallaecimonas mangrovi. GTDB lineage: Bacteria > Pseudomonadota > Gammaproteobacteria > Enterobacterales > Gallaecimonadaceae > Gallaecimonas > Gallaecimonas mangrovi. The sequence goes on along the minus strand of NZ_CP031416.1, from coordinate 189,840 downwards.
GGAAGATGCCTTGGAAGGGGTGTCTGGCATCAAGCGGGTTACTTCGAAATCCACCGGTTCCGGGGTAACGGTCACCATAGAAAAAACCTCAGACTACGACCTGGCCACACTGCTTACCGACGTTAAAACCAAGGTTGACGCCATTTCCAACTTTCCGGCCGATGCTGAAAAGCCTGTTATAGAAAAAGCCCAGCGTGAAGACCACGCCATTTGGCTAACCCTTTATGGCGATACCGACCAGCACACGCTGCAAAGCCTGGCCGAACGCATTAAGCGCAGCTTGCTTTCCAAAGCCGCCATTCACAAGGTGACCTTTGGCGGCAAAGCCGACCCAATGATGATCGTCGAAATCGACGAGTCAAAATTGCAGGCCTTTGGCATTTCCATCAGTGATGTGGAAAACGCCGTTAAAAACGAGTCGCAAACGCCGCTCACCGGCAGCTTGCGCTCCAGTAACCGTACATTGGTGTTAAAGGCGGTCGACAAGGCCCGTACCGTGGCCGACTTTGAAGCTATTCCGGTGGTGCAAACCGATTCTGGCACCCTGATCACCCTGGGCCAAATTGCCTCGATACGAGAAGGGGTGGAAGACGACCCGCAAATTTTGTCGCGTTTTAACGGTGCACCGGCGGTGGGCCTGGAGGTTATCCTCGATGGCACCTCAGACGTGGTTGATGCGGTAAACCAGGCCAAAACGGTGGCCCAGCAGTGGCGAGACAACGGCCAGCTACCCAAGAATGTGCATATCGAAACCTGGTACGACCGCTCTTCGCTGATCGTTGACCGCTTGAACCTGCTGCTGCAAAACGCCCTAACCGGTATGGCTTTGGTGTTTGTTTCCCTGGCACTGTTCCTTAACGTGCGGGTGGCGTTTTGGGTAGCGGCAGGGCTGCCGTTTATCTTCCTTGGCACCCTGTTTTTAATGGGGGCAGACTTTTTCAACCTCAGCCTCAACGAACTTACCACCTTCGGCTTTATCATGGCGCTGGGCATAGTGGTGGATGATGCGGTGGTGGTGGGCGAGTCGGTGTATGACGAACGTTCCCGCTACGGCGATACCCTGGCCAATACCATAAAAGGCACCATGAAGGTGGCCATTCCCACCGTGTTTGGCGTGGCCACCACGGTGGCGGCTTTTGTGCCGCTGTCGATGATTGCCGGTAACCTTGGCAAGATTTACTCGCAGTTCGCTATTGTGGTGGCCATCTGCCTGATTTTGTCGCTGATCGAATCAAAACTGATTCTGCCCGCGCACCTTGCCCATCTTGATACCCGTAAGCGCAAGCCAGGTAACCCCATCAGCTATGGTTGGTCGAGGCTGCAATACTGGGCCGACCGGGGGCTTTATGTGTTTACCCATCGGTATTATAAAAAGGCGCTGTTCTGGACCTTGCGCTTTCGCTACGCGGCGGTGGTGCTCTTTATCGCCATTTTTGTTGGGGTACTGTCGATGCCCTTTACTGGTGCCATGCGCATGGTGTTCTTCCCGGATATTCCCGGCGATACCATTCGCGCCAGTTTTTCCATGCAGAACGATGCCAGCTTTGGCATGACCCACCGCAACGCCATGCTGCTTGAAAAGCAGGCGTTGCAGGTGCAAAAAGAGCTACAAAAGCAGTATCACACCGACAAGCCAATCATCGCCGAGATAAGCACCGTCGCCAGCTCTGACACCGCCGGTGAAGTGATTGTCTTTCTGAATAAAGGTGCCGGTCTTCCGGACAATAAAACCTTTGAAAACCGCTGGCGCGCCCTTGGCGGCATGCCGGAAGGGGTGAAGAAGGTCAGCTATGCGTCTCGCTGGTCTGGCCCCGATGCGTTTCGGCTAGAGCTTCGCGACAGTGACCAAGCCGCCTTGGAGTCAGCCGGTGCCAGGGTCAAAGCCGCCCTTGAGAAGATTGAAGGGGTTAACGACATTGACGATAACCTCACCCCAGGCGAAGCGCAGCTCAAGTTTACCGTCACCCCCAGTGGCCGGGCCTTGGGTTTTACCGCCGGCGACCTGGCCGACCAATTACTGCAAGGCTTTACCGGCTCTATTGTGCAGCGCTTTCAGCGCAACAACGACGAGCTAAAAGTGCGTATCCGTTACCCCGAATATGCACGGCAAAGCCTGGCAGACCTGCAAAATGCCAAGCTTCGTACCAGCGACGGCACCGTGGTGCCCCTATCAGCGGTGGCCAGTTATCAGCAGGTTGAGGTGCTGGGCACCATTACCCGTATCGACAACATGCGCGCTGCCTATATTTCGTCGGGTATCGACAAATCCATTACCTCCGCCGGGCAAGTGATAGCCATGCTAAAAAGCCAGGTGATCCCCGATCTCAAACAGGACTACCCGGGGCTACAGTTGCACTTTGCCGGTGAAGCCGAAGAACAGGCCGAAACCCAGGGGTCGATGCAGCATTTGTTCTTGCTGACCTTGCTGGCCATTTATGCACTGCTGGCGATACCGCTGCGCTCTTATGTGCAGCCACTGGTGATTATGTGCGCCATTCCGTTTGGCATTGTCGGCGCCATTTTGGGGCACTGGGTTAATGGCCTTGCCATCAGCATGCTGTCGATAAACGGTATTTTGGCGTTAAGCGGGGTGGTGGTGAATGACAGCCTGATGCTGGTGTCGCGCTTTAACGACAACCGCCATTATTACAAGGGCGCTTACAAGTCGTTGGTGATGGCTTGTACCGGCCGGCTGCGAGCCATCTTTTTAACGTCCCTCACAACCGTTGCCGGGCTGCTGCCACTGCTGGGCGAAACCTCCAAACAGGCGCAGTTTTTAATTCCGGCAGCGGCCGCTCTGGCCTACGGTATCGCCTTTGCCACCGTCATTACCTTGCTACTGATCCCAAGCCTGCTGCTGATTGTTGAAGACATCAAAGCGCTGCTGGCCAAGTTCAAAGGTGAGGTAAAAACGGCGCTAGAGCCAGCGGCAGAGGGCCTGGATAAAAGATAAGCTAATTTCTTATTTTTTAACGATTAAAACTAAAAAGCCCCAGTGACAGAAGGGGCTTTTTTTGTTACAAAGTCACATATTATTCTATGACATTTGTAGCGCCGTGAACCTGGATCTGTTCACTATTATTCTCACCGCCTTATTTGCTCTGTGCGCCCTGGTGAGTGTGCACTTGCTCAGCCAACTGCTTGGCTTGGTACTATTTCGCCACGACGGCAAATCGAGCCGGCGCATTGACAGGTTGCTGGTGTCGTTATCTATCAGCCTGACCGCCTTGCTGTTGCTGTTAAGCATGCCGCAGGTGATGGGCATTCACCCCGCTTGGTATGTCGGTTAGTCGGCTTTCGCAAGAAGCTGGTCTAAATGGCGTGTCATCCGCTGGCGCTTAACCGCCGGTAGCCAAAACACCAAACTGACGGCTACCAACGATGGCACTAATAGCAGCCAGTCGCGCAGCCCTTGCTGGTGCCCATCAACATAACCAATGACCGCCCCGGTCAGTACCATTACCGCCAATAACACCAACCACAGCCAGCCTTTAAGCGCCAAATGTTGCTGGGCGATTGCCGCCCTTAACCACAATGCTAATTGCAGCTGCTCTTTTTCCGGCAACCGGTGTTGGAGCTGTTGCCATTGCTGCACGCGAAATGCGGGCATCCGCCGCGCCTTAATCAGAGTTAAGGCACTGCGGCCATGGCCACGTAGTGATAACGGCAACAATTTTTGGCGTCTCATGGCTAAGGCTCCTTGCTCAGCGCCTGGGCCAGCAATTGCAGGTTGGCAAGCCGCCGATTAGCCTTTAAACGGTGCCAGGCCACCGAGATTAAAATCAGCATTAGCGGCGGCAAAAAAATCCAAAAAAAGACCCGGTTTTCCTGGTGTGGATTTAAAAATAACAGCGCCGCTGCAATCATCAACGCTGCCACAAACACAAAGCCCCTAAGCCAGGCTGGGTACTTTTCTTTAGCCTTATGAGCGGTGTGCTTTTGCAGCCAGTTGATAAGCGTGAACTGGCTTTTTTCATCCAGTGCCCGATATGCTCTTGTCCAGTCGGTTAACGCCCTTGGCGACACCCTGGCACGGCCAAGCAAAGCCCAACTTTGCCCGGCAAAAGCAGTGAGCGAGGCTGGCAATTCAGAACGATTCAACTCTTTATCCATCACAAGCGATTAGGCTGACCAATTTACTGCTTTGTGCTTTTGGCACCAAGCGCGTTATCATAACCCAGTAAAGTAGTCAGGTTTTATGAGAGGCACCATGATCCGCATCTCCGAGGCCGCACAGGCCCATTTCAGCAAATTGCTGGCCGACCAGCCGGACGGCACCAATATCCGGGTGTTCGTCGTTAACCCCGGCACCGCTAACGCCGAGTGTGGCGTATCCTATTGTCCGCCAGATTCTGTGGAAGCCAGCGACGTGCGCCTGCCTTTCACTGGCTTTGATGCCGTGGTGGACGAAGCCTCTACTCCGTTTTTGGAAGAGGCAGAAATCGACTACGTCACTGACCAAATGGGTGCGCAGTTGACCCTAAAAGCGCCCAACGCCAAGGTGCGCAAAGTCGATGACGACGCGCCCTTAATCGAACGGGTTGAGTATGTGCTGCAGTCGCAAATTAACCCGCAACTTGCCAGCCACGGTGGCCGTGTCGCCATTATGGAGATCACCGACCAAGGCGTTGCCATTTTACAATTTGGCGGTGGCTGCAACGGCTGCTCCATGGTGGATGTCACCCTTAAAGAAGGCATCGAAAAAGAACTGCTGGCCGCCTTCCCTGATGAGCTCAACGGTGTCAAAGACATGACCGAGCACCAGGCCGGCGAGCATTCGTACTATTGATGCGCCAGCTAATTTATCGCCTGGGGAGTAGCCCCAGGCGTTCAATGAAGCGCTTTTTATCGGGCTTTGCCATGTTTGTGGTGGGATTGTTCTTTATTTACATGGGCACCAAGGGCAACCCGATGCTGCAACTGCCAGGTCTGGTGATGGCCATTCCCGGCTTTTTGCTGGCCGCTTACGGTTATCTGGGTATTTTTTGTAATCGCTTTAGTCAATTCCTGGACCGTTAACAAAGCCCGGCTTGCGGTATAGATACCAAAGACTTAATCCCCGCATCGCCATAAAGGCCGTCAGTGCCAGCCACAGGGCGTGATTACCCAGCCCCTGGCTAACAAACCAAACCGGGAAGAACACCAGAAAAGTCGAAACAATCATGCTGTTACGCATGTCCCGGCCACGGGTAGCGCCAACAAAGACACCATCAAACAGGTAACACCACAGGGCAACAAGCGGTAACACCACCACCCAGCCCAAGTAATGCCCGGCCACCTCACGAATAGACGGTAAATCGGTCAAAAGACCAATTAGCCAATGCCCCAGCAGCCCAAAAAACAGCGTAAACACAACGGCAAAGCCAAAAGACCACAAGGCGCAAAGCTTGACCCAATAGCGAAGCGCTTTTTCATCTTTTTGGCCCACCGCCCGGCCGGTCAGGGCTTCTGCCGCATAAGCAATGCCGTCGAGTGCATAAGAAATAAGCAGCAAAAAATTGAGTAGTACCGCATTGGCGGCAACAATAGCGTCCCCCAAACGGGCACCCTGAAAGGTGATAAACAAAAAGCACAGCTGCAAACAGAAAGTACGCAGCAAAATGTCTTTATTCAGGTTTAATAGCCGCCGCCAGCCGCTGTGGCTAAGGGCGGCGCGCCAGTCAAGCCTTGGCAAGCGCCGGCTCACCAGCAGCACACCCAGTGCCAGCGCACTGTAATCTGACAGCACCGACGCCCAGGCGGCCCCTTTTACTTGCCAGCCCAGCCCCACCACGAACCATAAATCCAGCACGATATTGAGGCTGTTACTTAAAATAAGCAGCACCATAGGGCCGTGGGTGTCTTGCCGGCCAACCAAAAAGCCCAGCACGACCAGATTAAGTAGCGCTGCCGGCACTCCCCAAATCCGCGCGTAAAAATAATGCGCTGCTTGCTCGGATACTTGCGCCGAGGCACCACTTAGCCAAAGGCCCACTTTACCGATCGGCCACTGTGCCACGACCATGACCGCCGCCAGTATTAAGGCACTGGTGGCGGCTTTAACCAACCAGCCACTTAACAGCTCAGCATCGCCTTTACCGTGGGCCTGGGCAATCAAACCCGTTGTTGCCATGCGTAAAAAGCCGCACAGCCACACTAGAAAAGTGATGAGGGTATTGCCAACAGCCACTCCGCCTAAAAAGGCCGGATTAGCAAGGTGACCAATCACCGCCGTATCAACCAGGCCCAGCAGCGGCACCGTCACATTTGACAGGATCATCGGTACTGCTAGAGCCAAGATGCGTTTGTGATTGGAAAACAATGGCACTCCGGATGCTGATAAAAGAGGGGGGGTACGTTAAAAAAGCGCTTAGTAGCGCCTGATGATATCAGCAGCCCCTAACCCGCCGCAGTAAATAATGCAAAAAAATAGATGACCACCTATAAAACCGTAAAGAAGGCGAAACGTTTTCCTAAAATCAATCAGGCTAATTAAATATATAGGCAGCAGGCATTTACAAATTCCAGCCACATAAATCAAGAATATCGCAAAAGATGAAAGGAATTAATTCAATTAAAATAAGAAAACAAAAGAATCGGCATATTGATAAATGCGCAACATCACAAAAATAAGATTAATACACTACAGATTCATTTCTATAGCGATATTCATGAAACAAACATGACATCTATCATTAATTAAGCACGAGCGTCCTTAATTTAGTGCTGTTTTTGTGCCAACAAATGTAAAAAATATTTCATCTCCTGATACTTATAATCAGCTCTTAAAAACTAAATCAATATAACTAATACATTTTTTTGGCAATGGTATTCAGGAGTTGTAACTTCCATGCGCACTTGGGATGAACCTAAGAAAAAGCGTCTACACATCGAGATCATTCCAATGATCGATGTGATGATGTTCCTATTGGTCTTTTTTATACTCATTAGTCTAAACGTCATTCCCGCGCTTGGACTTAAAACAAAACTGCCTGGCGCAGCTCATGCCCAGCAACTAAAGCCACAAAATAACGCCATCATTACTTTGGCCACCGGCGATCGTATGCAGTTGGATGGCAAAGATGTTGATAAAGACACCTTACTTAGCCAATTAAACCAACTAAAAACGACCTCTAAAAAGCTCGTCATTATTATTCGCTGTGATGAAGGCGTAGAAGTTAAGCGTTTGGTATCGACTATGGACCTTTTAAAAGGCCATGGGTTCCAGTCTGTTTCTATCGCTACCAAAAAACTTTAACGCCATGTTTGTTATTTACCGATATCGCAAATTGCTGGCGGTAGCGCCGGTAGTGGCAGTGATGGTGGCAGCAGTGATTGCATCACTGCGCCCGGGGATGGCCATTCACACCAAGGTGGACGATAGCACCATGGAAGTGTCGCTCTATCAGCCACCACCTCCTCCTCCGCCACCAAAGGAAGAGCCGCCACCGCCAAAGCCGCAGGTGAAAGAACCGAAACCTGACCCGGATCCGGTGATTGTTAAGCCCAAGCCTAAGCCAAAACCCAAGCCGAAGCCGAAGCCAAAACCTAAGCCCAAACCGGTGCCGAAACCGAAGGTTGAGCCCAAGCCGCAGCAAAAACCTGCGCCCAAGGTCGAGCCAAAACCGCTGCCAAAGCCTGCCAAACCGCAGCCTAGCCCAGGGTTTATCGCCACCGTTGAGGCCCGCTACATCAGCGTTCTGAGAAACGAATTAGAGCAATACAAGCAGTACCCAACTGGCCGTGCCGCGTCACTGCAACGCCCTCAAGGCAGTGTTGTTATCTGGCTTGAGATCGACCGCAGCGGCAAGGTGCTGGACGCCGGTATTGAGAAAAACGCGACCAACATGCTGCTCAACCGAGCGGCTTATCAGAGTCTGCGCCGCATTGAACATGTGCAACCGTTCCCGAAAGAAGCTTTCGCCGGGCACGACAAGTTCAAGTTCACTGCAACCTTCGTTTACACCGTCGAGGACTGATACAGCCCGGCATTTTTAAACCTTTTATGGCACAGGAATGATTGACTCATGAAATACAGCAAGCTTTACATCGCCCTTTTAGGGTTGGGATGTTTTAGCCTGTCCGCTTCGGTGTTAGCTGCCGACTCAGTGGACGTAGGCAAGGTTACTGTTAAAGGTAAAGGCCAAGAAAGCGGCCAGATGGTGCAACAGGACTCGGGTAAAACCCGCTCCACCGTTACCAAAAAGGCGCTGGAAGAACAGTCCGGTACCGGTAACGGTATCGACAAGCTGCAGTACACCCCTGGCATCAACGTGGTGAGTAACGATGCCACCGGCCTGAGCGGCTTTAGCTTTAACATGCGCGGTATGGACGCCTCACAAGTGGGCGTAACCATGGACGGGGTGCCGGTGAATGACTCCGGTAACTACGCTATGTACCCCAACCTACTGGGCGATCCTGAAAACTTAGAAGAAATTTTTGCCACCCAAGGCTCTTCCGATACCGACGCCCCGCACATTGGTTCTTCCGGCGGCAATATTGGCCTGGTGTCGATGCGCCCCACCAAGGACTTCAATGTCTTTGCCAAGCAAGTGTTAGGCAGCAACAGCCTGACCAAAAGCTTTATGCGGGTAAACACTGGCGATATCAACGGCTTTAGAACCTATTTGTCGTTTTCCAAAACCAAAGCCGACAAATGGAAAGGCGAAGGTGAAATTGAAGCGAAAAAGGCCGAGCTCAACACATTGTGGCAAGACGATAAGGGCAACAGCGTTAATGCCATCGTCAAATGGCACAAGCAGGAAGCCAACAGCTACGCCACTGTTAGCCTGGGCGAATACCAAGAAAACCATAAAGCCGATTACGACAGTAACTACAGCACCTGCACCGCCGACAATGGCGCCGAGTACATCTGTAGTAGCTACTACAAGCTGGCCCAAAACCCCTTTGAAAACATCACCGCATCCGTTACTGGCCGCTTTCAGTTAACCAACAACCTGCTGCTAACCGTGGCGCCTTATTACTATGTGGCTAACGGCGGCGGTTCTTCAGCTTATTCGCTTTATTCCCTCAATAGCGGTACCTACAACAGTGGCGGTAACTATGACTTGTCGAACCTGGGCAGCGCCACCGATTACCAAGAAGACGGCAATTTAACCTCTGGTTACTACTACCGCCCCTCTTGGACCGAAACCTGGCGCCCAGGTATCAACACCAAGTTGACCTGGACCATCAATATGGAGCACAGCCTGGATTTTGGTTACTGGTATGAGTATGCCCGCCAGCGCCAAAGCCAGCCTTATATCGCCCTTAACAGCGACGGTAGCCCCAGTGATGTCTGGGCCGATTTCGGTAACGGCGTTAAAGACGCTAACGGCAATACCATTGAAGGCCGCTACTACCGCACCGACACCCCGGCGCAGAAAGTCTTTGTGCAAGACACCTGGTATACCACCCCTGATTTGACCCTGACCTACGGCGTTTCTTATGAACACGTAGAACGTAAAGGCGATAACCTCGGCAGCCTTACCGAAGAGCCAGAGAAACGTAACGCAACTTACAGCAAAGCGCTGCCAAGCTTTAACGCCAAATACAGCCTGGATGCCGAAAGTTCGGTTTACTACAGCCTGACCCGTAACATGCGTACCCCGCAAAACTACGTGCTGTATGACACCGAAGATTCGCTGAGCCTGGCACCGGAGATGAGCTGGAACCACGAATTGGGTTACCGCTACGGTGATAACAACTTCAGTCTGAGCGCCAGCGCCTTTTACCTGAGTTTTACCAACCGCCAGGTTTCTAGCCGCGACGAAGACGGCGACTACGAGATGCTCAACGTCGGTACCGTGCATAACATCGGTGGTCAGTTTGAGCTAAGCGGCGTATTGCCATACGGCTTCAACTACTACGCCTCATACACCTACACCAAGTCTGAGCAGCAAAACGACATTGATTACTACGGCGTCACCCTGGATACCTCTGGTAAACAGGTAGCAGGCGTACCCCGTCAGATGCTGAACCTTATCTTTGGCTACGACAAAGGCGCCTTCTACGGCAACGTTGCCGCCAAAATGGTGAGTTCTCAGTACGGTGACATGCTGGATACCGAAAAAGCCGCTGGCTATGGCGTGGTTAACCTCACCGGTGGCTACCGTCTGCCGCAATTTAGCGTGTTTAAAGACAGCGTGATCCGCTTTACCGTCAATAACCTGTTCGATAAGAGCTACTTGGCTGGTGTCAGCTCAACGGCTTTTACCGCCACCAAGGTCTACTCAGCTGACGGCAGCAACTATGCCTCTGGTACCCCTTACTACACCATTGGCGAAGACCGTAACGCGCAGATCTCTTTCGAAACCAAGTTCTAAAACCGTGAGTCCCTGGCCGAGCGCTAAGCGCTCGGCCAATGTTGTTCCAAAATTGAGGTACCTTTCTGATGAACATGGAGCTTATCCATGAAATAACCTTCTACATCATGTACATCGCTGCTGCTCTTGCCGCCTTTGTCGTTGTAGAACGTGTCATTTTCTTCTCTTTCACTCTCCGCCAGGCAAAGAAGCTGGAAGCGGCACTGCATCATCAAGTGGAAGACTACAATCAACTGCCAGAAGCGCTGCGCCAGAAAGAATGCCTACCACTCGAGCTGTTGCGTGAGTTCTTCCAGGGCCGGGCCATGGCACAAAGCCAAAACGAACTGGAAGACTTAAGCCAAGCGGTGTATATCGCCATGCGCGGCAAATTAGTGCGGGGGCTGTGGCTACTGGAAGCGGTAGTGGCCGGTGCGCCGCTGCTGGGTTTGCTGGGCACCATTTTCGGTATTATCGATACCTTCAAAGCCTTGGCTGAGTCCGGGGTGTCAGACCCAAGCCTGGTGTCCAAAAGCATTGGTACTGCCCTTTATGCCACTGCGCTTGGTATCGGCATTGCTGTGGTGGGTTTAACCTTTAACCATCGCTTGCAAGACCGCTTGGACCTTATCAACGACCACTTAAAAATTCTGCTGCTGCGGGCGGGTCTTGCCGGTAAAAGCAAGGCCAGTAAAGACTAAATCGCCCTTTACTCACTTAAAAAAAGAAGCCGGACACATGTCCGGCTTCTTCGTTTTTTTACTGGTCTGTGCAATAGCCAGCGAGACCGTTACACTGGGTGACATCGCAAAATATGGAAATGACAATAATGAAAAGGGCACTTTGGGGCCTGGCTTTGGTGGCCATGAGCGCCACTGCGTCAGCAGACATCAACTCTTACGCCAATATCAATCAAGTCAAAATGACCCACCTGGGCCTGGACTTGACCGTAGACTTTACCAAGAAGCAGTTGATTGGTAGCGCCACCCTAGATTTCAAACGCTTGCAAGCCGACGCCAACACCCTGGTGGTAGATACACGCGCCTTGGCGATTGGCGAAGTCCAGCAGCATGTCGGTGGCCAATGGACGGCGGCTAAATGGGCTTGGGGACAAGAGTCCAAAGCCTTTGGCAAGGCCATGAAGATTCAGCTGGCGCCAAGGGCAGACCAGGTGCGTATTCGCTATCACACCACCGCTGGCGCCACCGGTTTGCAATGGCTTACGCCGGCGCAAACGGCCGATAAAAAGTACCCTTTTTTGTTCACCCAGGCCGAAGCCATTCAGGCCCGCAGTTTTATTCCACTGCAAGACAGCCCTTCGGTGCGGATCCCCTATGACGCTACCATCCGCGTTCCCAAAGGCATGATGGCGGTAATGAGCGCTGAGAATAGCCAAAAACTCAGTGCCGACGGGGTTTACCACTTTCATATGCCGCAGGCCATTCCTACCTATTTGATTGCGCTGGGGGTTGGCGACCTGAAATTTAAGGCCCTTGGCAAACGCACCGGTGTTTATGCCGAGCCGTCGGTAGTGGATGCCGCCGCCAAGGAGTTTTCTGACACCGAATCCATGATAGAAACGGTGGAAAAAATGTATGGCCCTTATGCCTGGGGCCGTTATGACCTATTGATTTTGCCGCCCAGCTTTCCCTTTGGCGGCATGGAAAACCCGCGGCTGAGCTTTATCACTCCTACCGTCATTGCCGGTGATAAATCGCTGGTATCGCTGATCGCCCACGAACTGGCACATTCTTGGTCGGGTAACCTGGTTACCAACGCCAGCTGGCAAGATTTCTGGCTCAACGAAGGTTTCACCACTTACCTGACCTACCGCATTGTCGAAAGCCTGTACGGTAAAGACCGCGAAGAAATGGAAGCGGTGATTGGCTATCACGATTTACTGGAAGACATGAAGGCGCTACCCAAGGGTGATACCCGCCTGGTGCCCGACTTAACCGGCCGCGACCCCGATGATGCTTTCTCGGATGTGCCTTACGAAAAAGGCTCGTTGATGCTGACCGAAATCGAGCAGCACCTGGGCCGCAAGAAAATGGATGCCTTCTTAAAAGGCTACTTTCACCGGTTTCAGTTCCAGTCAATTACCACCCGCGATTTCTTGCAGTACGCCGCCAGCGAAGGCCTTGATGTTAAGCGCCTAAAACAGTGGATTTACCAGCCCGGTTTGCCTAAGGGCGCGCCAAAACCGCCGGTATCCAAAGCCTTTGAAAAAGTACTGGCGGTGCAGCAACAATGGCTAGCTGGCAAGCTGGCTACATCTGCCATTCCCTTTAAGAAATGGGCGGCCCAGCAGCAGCTTTATTTTATTTCCAAGCTGCCAGACAGCGTTAGCCAAGCCCAATTAGCGGCTCTGGATAAGGCCTTTTCGCTAACCGGCACCCATAACGCCGAGGTGGCCCATGTGTGGTATCGCCAAGCCATTAAGCACGACTATCAGCCTGCGTTTACCGACATGGCCGAATATTTAAAGCATATTGGTCGGCGCAAGCTTATTGTTCCGCTCTACCAAATGTTGATGGAAAAGCCCCAGTATCAGGAACTGGCCAAAAAGATTTATGCCGAGGCGCGCCCAGGCTACCACCCACTCGCCCAGAACACTCTGGATGCGATCCTGAAGTAAGCCCCAAGCCGCCTGTCCCTGATGGGCGGCTTTTTTGTTGGAAGTACTATGCGTTTGTTGTTGTTAATTGCCATTCTTGTCATCGCCCCAGCTCAAGGGGCCGTTATTCTGTTGTATCACCACGTCGCTACCGATACGCCGCCTAGCACCACGACTTCTCCCAAGGTGTTTTTAAGCCACATGCAATATCTCAAAGACGGCGGCTTTCATGTGGTCCCCCTAAGCCAAGTGATTAAAGAGGCGCAAGGCAAGCTCACGCTGCCGGATAAGTCGGTTGCCATCACCTTTGACGATGGTTTTCAAGACATTGCCGATAACGCCGTACCGATTTTAAATAAGTTTGGCTACCCCTATACCTTGTTCATCAATCCTGACCGCACCACCTATCCACGGATGATGTCCAAAGCGACCTTGCAAAAGCTGGCTAAAGCCGGCGCCAGTATCGGCAACCACACCGCCGGCCACCCGCACTTAACCACCTTGCCACTCGAGCAAGCTCGCCAGGCCATTATTGATGGCCAGTTACCAAACCACCCTAAGTGGTTGGCTTGGCCCTTTGGTGAATACAGCCCGGCCCTTGAAAAAATGGCAGCCCAAATGGGTTATGTGGCCTTTGGCCAGCAGTCTGGCCCGGCGGGGCCATGGAGCAGCTTGACCGCCCTGCCCCGGTTCCCGGCAGCCGGACGCTATGCCAATCTTGATACCCTTAAAACCAAGTTGCTGAGCCTGCATATGCCGCTGGTGAGTTCCGATACCAGCATGATCCAAGGCGAAAGGTCGCCGCCACTGACCTTGACCCTGAAAAGCCGTGACCCGATGGCCACCCTTTTTGCCTGCTATTTCCTTGGCCAGCGGGTACCGATAGTGCTTAACGGCAACATCATTAAGGTACCGTCTATCGCCTTGCCACCCGGGCGTTCGCGGATTAACTGCACCGCCCCCAGCCAGTCCAAACCAGGGCGTTACTACTGGTGGTCGCAGGCTTGGCTATCCGGCACAGGATTACACTGATATGGACAAACCCGCCCCCTTTGACCGCCTCCAACAAGGCCACCGCTTATGTGCCTTGAGCGACTTAAAAAATCCGGGGTCAAAGGGGTTTGTGTTTGAAAGCCCTAACGGCCAAAGACAAGCCATTTTCGTGGTGCGAAAAGGTGACGACGTCTTTGGCTACGTCAATAGCTGCCCGCACATGGGGGCGCCGCTAACGGCGTTAAAGGACTTATTTTTAGCCAGTGACGGGCAAATTCTTTGCGACAAACACGGCGCCTTATTCGAGGTGGAAACGGGCCTTTGCACCGAAGGCCCCTGCCGCCATCACTACCTGCAACCCGTGCCGGTAACCGTAAAAGACGGCCAGGTACTCACGGCTTAGGCCAGGCTTTATTACTGCAGTTGTAAGGGTGAATTACGAAGTAAAACTTTGAAGTTTACCTTCATAAATTTTACGCTGTAACAATGCCAGAATCTGCCGACAATCAAGTTACCGCCGTGGCACTGCGCCAGGTACTGACCCGTCTAAAACGCCGTTTTCAGGAAAAAGCTCCCACCGATCCGTTTAGCTGGTCGCAGCTGTCGGTGCTTCGGCATCTTTATCGCATTGGCTCGGGGTCAGTCACCGAACTCGCCAAGCATGAAGGGGTAAAATCCCAGTCCATGGGGGCCACCTTGGTGTCGATGGAATCGGCTGGCTGGCTGCTGCGAAGGCCCGACCCCAGTGATGGCCGCAAGGTGATTTTCGAACTCACCCAAGCCAGCAAGGACTGGATCAAATGTAACCGGGCCCGGCGGGATGACTGGTTATTGTCGGTTATTGATTCGCAATTAAGTCGCAATGAACAACAAACCCTGGCTGACGCCATTGCATTGCTAGAACGCATCGCAGATGCCAATTAACCCCCAAAGGAGACAAAAAATGAGCTTAAGTCCTCTCGACGAAAAAGTGGCTCTTGTCGTAATTGATCTTCAAAAAGGCATTGTTGAACTGGCAAAAGGCCTGAACGACCACGACTTTGTCGATGACGTTATCAGCAAAGGTGCCACCTTAGCCGAAGCGTTTCGCGCCAAGGGTTTACCGGTCGTACTGGTTAACGTTGCCGGTGGCGCGCCGGGCCGCACCGCCCAAGGTGGTAGCCACAGCACCCCGCCTGCCGATTGGGCCGACTTGCTGCCTGAGCTTAAGCAACAGGACAGCGATATCCTCATCACCAAGAAAAACTGGGGCGCTTTTATCAACACCGACCTGCACGACAAACTGCAAGCGCAAGGCGTAACACAGGTTGTAGTGATGGGTATTGCAACCAGCATTGGGGTTGAATCTACAGCCCGCCAAGCCTATGAGCTGGGTTACAACGTGGCACTGGTTACCGACGCTATGGCTGATGTGGCACAAGTCACCCACAACAACAGCATTGAGCATGTTTTCCCGCGCTTGGCGGAATGCACCAGCACTCAAGAGTTGTTAGACACCCTTAAGGGTTAAGCAATATGGCCCGCGCCCAGGGCGGTACTTTCCGCTCTTTGAAGAATCCCAATTATCGGCTCTGGGCTGCGGGCGCCTTGGTATCTAACCTTGGCACTTGGATGCAACGTACCGCCCAAGACTGGCTGGTATTGACCATTCTGACTGACCATAACGCCACCGCCCTTGGCATCATGACGGCGCTGCAATTTGTGCCGCAGTTGTTGCTACTGCCGCTTACCGGCTTTGCTGCCGACCGTATCGACAGACGCAAACTGTTAATGGTCACCCAGGCCTGCATTGGTCTGTTGGCATTGGGGCTGGGGCTACTGACCGTTACCGGCTTAGTGCAGCTTTGGCATGCCTACGGTTTTGCCTTATTACTCGGCTGCGCCACGGCTTTTGATAGCCCGGTGCGCCAAGCTTTTGTGTCTGAAATGGTGGGCGACGACGAGCTACCCAATGCCGTTGCCATTAACTCCACCTCCTTTAACAGTGCCCGCATGATTGGCCCTGCCATCGCCGGCCTTTCCATCGCCGCTATCGGTACCGGCTGGGTGTTTGTTATTAACGCGGTGTCTTTTGTCCCGGTACTGTGGTCACTCGTGGCAATTAAGCCCAGCCGCCTATACAAGGTGGACCGGCCACTAACCAAAAGTGGCCTTTGGGATGCCTTTCCTTATGTGTGGCAAAACAAGGTCATCTTGTTCACCCTCATCATGCAGTTTTTAATGGGCAGTGTTGGCCTTAATTTCCCCATCTTTATCTCCACCATGTCGACGCTGGTGTTTCACGGCAAGGCCGACCAATACGGGCTGTTAACCTCGATGCTGGCTATCGGCACCATCAGCGGCGCTTTAATGGCTGCCAAACGCGAAAAGCCAAGGCTGGTACTACTGCTGCTTGGCGCGCTTGGCTTTTGTGTCAGCATGCTCGCCGCCGCCATTGCCCCCAATATTGTGACCTTCTGCTTGGCACTGGTGGTGACAGGCCTTGCCGCCCAAACCTTTATTGTGACTGCCAATAGCTCGGTGCAGCTGGCCACCCAGCCCTTTATGCGCGGCCGGGTAATGGCGGTGTTTATGGCCATTTCCCTGGGCGGCATGCCTTTGGGCGGCCCGTTAGTGGGCTGGGTGGTGGATCTGTATGGTGCCCGCTGGGGTATGGCTCTTGGCGCAATGGGTGGGTTAAGCGCAGCGCTGGTGGGGATTTTTTACTGGCTCACCATTCACCGCCCAAGTCGTCGCAAGCCCTCTGTAAGTTCTAATATTTCAGCGCCTTAACTGAACAAGGTCACGTTGATAACGGCGCCGCCCTATTCCTTGATGCTAGGCTAAGCTCTCTTCGGCCCACTGAGGAAAAGGAGCCCCAGCCATGACCGATGATCCAAAAAATAGCCTTAATGAACAGCCACAAGGCCTCTCCGCCCAAGATCAATACCGGGCCCAGAAGCAGCTGCCCCCGGCGGCGGCAGTGCTGCACGAAACGGTACGCCTGCTGGGCGAAGAAGAGCTAAACCGTAACCTCAGTGCCCTTTGGTGGTCAGCCCTCGCGGCCGGCCTTTCCATGGGGTTTTCACTGATGACCCGAGGTTTATTACAAGCCTACTTACCCGCTGGCGGCGGCTTTTACCTGGTGGAATGTGCCGGTTATAGCGTTGGCTTTGTCATTGTTATTTTGGCCCGCCAACAACTCTTTACCGAAAACACCATCACTGCGGTACTGCCATTAATGTCCAGTGTCAGTTGGCAAAAGTTCGGCTGTTTGCTGCGGCTTTGGCTCGTGGTGATGCTGGGCAACTTGGTGGGTGTGGCCATTTTTGCCTACGGCCTTGGCCGCATGGCACTGTTTGACCCAAAAGTGCTGCATGCCTTTGCCAATATTGGTGAAGAAGTCATGCATAACAGCCCCAGCCAGATGTTTACCAAGGGTATTATGGCCGGCTGGCTTATCGCCATGATGGTATGGATGAACGCGGCAATTCGCGCCCGTCTGATGGTGATCATCCTGATGACCTACATCATTTCCATTGGCGGCTTTACCCACATTATTGTCGGCTCAGCCGAGGTGCTGTTTTTGGTATTCCAAGGCCATGTTTCGGTGGGCAGTTACTTCCTTGATTTCGCCTTGCCAACATTGGCAGGCAACATTGTTGGTGGCAGTTTGATTTTTGCGCTGATAAGCCACGCCCAAGTCAGGGGTGATGAACAGCTAAACGTGGAACAAGAGCCCTAAAAAAAAGCGCCCAGAAGGCGCTCGGGAAATGACGCTGATAAAAGGGGATGGGAACCCCAGGGAGATCCAAAGGCGAAGCCCACAAAGCAGACTCAGGACATGCAAGCATTGAGAACGGCACATTGGAAAAGCCCGTATCTTTACGTGCAGGCAAGCGCCTTTGGATCATTGTCAGAAAAAACAAGGCTGTAAAATAGCTGATGAAACAGACAGGGCATTGATACGGTTAGCCGCTGCTAATGGCTAGCGTTTTTGGTTATGCAGTGCACGGCCTGCGCGCCACTTCCCCACACCACGGCAAGCTGGTGCGCCTGTTCACTAATGCTTATCTGGCTATTTTGATAGAGGCTGCCACTGGCAACCGATTTTTTAAACAGCACCGCTCTTTGGTTGTGGCGCTGCACGGCCAATGCCGCTGGATGGGTATTAAAATACTGTAATTTAAGGTTATTACCGGGGTTGCCATCACAGACCGCTGCTAATTCCCGCTGCGGTTTTATCAACACATATTGCGCTTGTAGCTCGGCGATACGATGACGGTAGCTTTGTTGAACGCAGAGGGTTTTATCGTCTGCTTTCCAGCACTCATCGCGGTCTTTCTTTTCCCAGTCATCTTGATTGCGGCGCAGTACGGTTAAGTCTTTGGCTTTCATAGACGCCTTTTCGTAAACCTTGGCCAAGTTATCGTCTAACTGCGTCAACATTGGTGTTTGGCACACCAATATAGCCATGCTTGAGCCTTTTACGCTGCTGCAGTCTTTGGCCTGAGCGCCGAGACTAAAAAAACAAAAGACCAGCAAAATCCATCGCACTGCATTACACATAACCGACTCCTAGAGCGCGCCAAGCCCGACAATAACCATGAATGCTGTTGCGGATAAACTGATAGCCGCCAGCAACAAGCCGCCAAGGGCTGCGCCTTTACGGCGGTCTGGTTGGGTCAAGGCCACCACTGCCAAAATAGCGGATAGCAGCGCCAAGGCCACCAACAGCAATACCGCCAATCCCAGCATAAGCATGGCGGGAGATTGCTGATTCACCAGCGCCGGAAAGTGGCGGCCAATGTAGGCGGCAACGGCAAATGTCAGCATCAGCGCAAACATTGACACCAAGCCCAGAACCAACGCCACCTTGCCAATGCCCGACGCCTGTTTAGCCGCCATAAGCCCTTCTTGGTATCGCATATCTAATGACCATCAAAGCACAGCGGCTCCGCTTTGTTAATCCCTTGTTTTAGCGGACCTTGTTTTAGCGCAAAGGAAAAAAGCTATTGCGATAAATCGGCGAAAACTGGCCATAACCGCTTTGTGGGCAGGCAAGGCTGTTCAAATTGGCGATGGCAGTTAATATGGTCTGCCAACCTAAGAGCGTACCGCCATGGAAAAGAAGATCCTGCTGACCGATTGCCCCGATGCCAAGGGCCTTATCGCCAAGATCACCAACATTTGCTACAAGCACCAGCTCAACATCACCCGCAACAATGAGTTTGTTGACCGCGACCATGGCCGCTTTTTCATGCGCACCGAACTCAACGGCATTTTTAATGACACCACTTTTTTGGCTGACTTAGACGACGCCCTTCCCCAGCACACCAAACGCCGCTTGGTTAAGGCCGGGCCCAAAAAGATTGTGATCCTGGTAACCAAAGAAGCGCACGCCCTTGGCGATATTCTGATGAAGTGCTTTGAAGGTGCGCTGGATGTCAACATTGCGGCCGTTATCGGCAATTACGCTACCTTAGGTGAGCTGGTCGAGAAATTTGCTATTCCTTTCCATCATGTTTCACACCAAGGTTTAAGCCGCCCCGAGCATGAAGCGCAGCTGATGAAAGTGGTCGACAGCTACAACCCCGACTACCTGGTGCTTGCCAAGTTTATGCGCATACTCACCCCCTCGTTTGTGGCCGCCTATCTCCACAAAATCATAAACATTCACCACTCTTTTTTGCCGTCATTTATCGGTGCCAACCCTTATCGGCAAGCCTTTGAGCGGGGTGTGAAAATGATTGGCGCTACCGCGCACTTTGTCACCGATGACCTAGATGAAGGCCCGATCATCGAGCAGTCGGTGATCCACGTAAACCACGCCATGTCAGCGAATGATATGGCCAGAGCAGGCCGTGACGTTGAAAAGTCGGTGCTGAGCCGCGCCTTACAACTGGTGTTAGATGAGCGGGTGTTTGTTTATGGCAACAAGACAGTGGTGTTTAAGTAACTAGGGCGCCGGTGATGCGGTAACAGCCTCAGGTAATTTGTCGGCCAAAGACTCCAAGCGGTTATAGCCTTGCTGACAATCCAGTTGGCGTTTGGGTCCTTGAGCTTTACTGATCACCAACCCTTGCTGGTCGATAGGCGGGCTGACATTGCCCTGGTAATGGTCGAACAGTTGGTAACGGCGGCCATTATCGGTAAATGAAACCAAGTACACCGTCATTGGCCCCTCACGGCTCTGGCGAAAGTAAAAGGCGGCCCCAACGCCCAGGTTTAAACCATCCAATACCAAATGCAGCCCGCTGCCATCCTTTTGGCCACAAAGCGCCATCACTTTAGGCTCGCTGCAGCGAAAGAAATTGCTTTCCCCAGCAGGACAGCCATTACCCCATGTCGCCGCCACGCCCTCGACCGACAACAAGGGCAACGCCGCCAACACTGGCCATGGGCTTTTCATCGCTACCCTCCTTTGCTGCATTAAAACCGTCACAATAGAGAATAGGCACAATTGGCGGCGCGATAACGGCAAAGTTATGCTTTTCTTGGCTTTTTCATTAAAAGAGCCGCAAAAAGGTGACCAACAGCCACAGCTAATCGTTTGAGCTTGATTTTCATCAGCCCTTTCAAGGCCAAGCTAGCGACAGTTATGCTGGTATGACCCCATAACACCAGGAGAGTTAGCGTTGCTTAAGGCCATTCATCACGTTGCGATAATCTGCAGTGACTACCAACGTTCAAAAGCCTTTTATACCGATGTGTTGGAGCTAAAAGTGTTGGCCGAGCATTACCGCCAGCCACGTGACTCTTGGAAACTGGACATCGCTTTGCCATGCGGCGGCCAGCTGGAGCTCTTTTCCTTTAACGACGCACCCGCGCGGCCCAGTTACCCCGAAGCACAAGGGCTTCGGCATCTTGCCTTTTTAGTAGACGACGTGCAGCAAGCCGCAAACTGGCTAACAGCAAAAGGAATAGCGGTAGAACCCGTTCGCACCGATCCCTATACCGGCAAGCAGTTTACCTTCTTTGCTGACCCCGATGGCCTGCCACTGGAGCTTTACCAGAGCTGATCGCTGGCCATTAGCCTTGCTAACTGCGACTGCGCGTCTTGGCAGGGCTGGGCCTTGCCATCAACCACCACCCCTAACTGGTGCTGTTTGGGGTCACTGCCTTGGCGGTGTTCAAACAGCAAATAAGTGTGCTGACGTGTTTGTAGTGACACCGAATAACGCGCCTTGCCTTGACGCTGGTAAGCTTCTTTTACCCAATCAGCGTGTTGGCCAATGATTTTTCCGCCCAGCTTTAAATAAAGGCCTGAGCCGTCACTTTTACCGCACAGCGCAATGGCTTCTGGCTTGAGGCACTGAAAATAAGCAACTTCATTACCCGGGCAACCCCAAGCCATAACCGGTAACATCAATAGCCCTAACCAACACCTTCTCAACAAGCCGTCCCTCCCTCTATAAGCCGATGCGGCCTCGCTCACAAATTCCACTGCCTACTCAACTGCTTACTTTGCCATCAAACCTGCACCTTTTGATAAAAATAGCTTTCAAATCAGTACCTTTTTGAACAACAACAGAACAAAAGAACAACAAAAAAACACCAATTTAACAAACCGAAACTTGGCGTTGGTGGAAAGCTCAGGCCTTTATCGGTATAACGTTCGCTTCTCGTCACATTACAAAACAACAGTTATGACAGCCACAGCTTCTGTAGACGCAGTTCAGGCAAACGAGGCGAAAACTCGCCGCGCCTTTATTGCGCTGTTTATGATCGAAATGTGGGAGCGCTTTGGCTTCTACGGCATGCAAATTCTGATGGTGGTATTTGCTATCCACTATCTGGGGTTTGATGACTCTCGCGCCAACCTCACTTGGGGCGCTTTCGCTGCCATGATTTATCTGACCCCTGTTGCAGGTGGCTGGATAGGCGACAAAGTGTTGGGGACCAAACGTACCACCATGCTCGGTGGTGTGGTGCTGGCAATAGGTTACGGCATGTTGTCGGTACCTTGGGACCAAATTGTTGGCGGCAACGGCCACGGCATGGTGTTCTTCTCCATGGGCGTTATTGCTGTTGGTAATGGCCTCTTTAAAGCCAACCCCAATAACCTGGTCGCCAAATTGTATGAAGGTAACGAGTCCAAGCTCGATGGTGCCTTCACCATGTATTACATGTCTATCAACATTGGCGCCTTCCTGTCCCAGTCGCTAACGCCGATCATTCGGGTGCATTATGGCTGGCACTGGGCCTTCTTGGTTTGCTGCCTCGGTTTGGTATTCGGTGTTTGCCAGTTCCTGATGCAAAAACGCTATCTGGACCACGTCGGCTCTGACCCCGACTTTAAACCGATGAACATGGGTAAATTGGCCGGTGTTTTGGTGGCCTCGGTGGTCGTGGCCTTCCTGATTGGTTTGGTGGTACAAAGCACCGAACTGGCCTCTATTGTGGTCGACATCGCCGGTATTGGTTTGGCGGTACTGTTTATCACCCTGATGGTGAAAGCCAATAAGCCCGAGCGTTCCGGCCTTATTGCCATGCTGATTTTGACGCTGCAAACCATTTTGTTCTTTATCTTCTATCAGCAGATGTCTACTTCCTTGACGCTGTTCGCATCCAACAACGTTGATTTGCATCTTTTAGGCTACGATATTCCGCCCGAGCAGTTCCAAGTATTGAACCCATTCTGGATTGCGGTAATGAGCCCGGTGCTGGCCTGGCTTTACGCCTCCCTTGGCAAAAAGGGTAAAGACCCTTCCTTGGCAGGCAAATACGCCATTGGTTTTGTCCTGCTGGCTATTGGTTTCTTCCTCTATGCCATCAGCGGTAACTTCGCTAACTCGCAAGGCTTGGTGTCTTCCCAGTGGATGGTGTGGGGTTACTTCTGCCAATCAGTGGGCGAGCTGTTGATCTCAGGTTTGGGCCTTGGCATGGTCGCCCGTTATGTGGCGCCGGGTCTGCGCGGCCTGATGATGGGTGCCTGGCTGTTGGCAACCGGTCTTTCCCAGTATCTGGGTAGTGTGGTAGCGAACTTTGCCAGCGTCCCGAAAGACATCACCAGCCCGTTACAAACCCTGCCGCTTTATACCAATCTGTTCCAGGTACTGGGTTGGGTTGCCCTTGGCGGCGCCATTGTGGCTATCGTGCTGGTACCGCTGCTAAAACGCCTGGATAACCACAGTAAAGAAGCCTCTGCCCAATGGGCCGAGCAATAAGCACAACGCTTTGCTAAAAAACGCGCCTTAGGGCGCGTTTTTTTATGCCGCAGTGTCGCTACAAGTAGTGAGCAGTTATGGCATCAAAGTCGTGCAAGAGCTGCTGGCTGTCGATAACCGGAAGGTTCAGCGTTTGTGGGTTAAATACCGCCGCCAATTGCCCCTTAGGGTTTATCAGCAACACACTGGCGGTGTAAATCAGCCGGTGATTACCGTCCATGTGAAAGCTCAGCCCCAACTCTTTTGTTAAGGCCAGAAGTTGCGGCATTGAGCAGCGCAAACCGACAATATCAGGGTCAAAAAATTGGGTGTAGAGCTTTAACCGCTTTGCCGTGTCTTGCCCAGGATCGGCGGTAAGAAAGAGCACTTGCACCGGCACCTTGGCACTATCAACCAACTTTGGGTAAATGCTGGCCAGGCGGCTTAAGGTAGCAGGGCAAAGGTCGGGGCAATGGGTATAGCCCAAAAACAGCAGGCTCCAATGGCGCTGTAAGTTGGCATTGGTAAAGGCATGGCCGTTTTGGTCTTGCAAAATAAAAGGGGTTAGTTCTTTTGGCGGGAAAAATTCGGTAGCGGCAACATCATCCGTTGTTGACAACAAAATGTAGCCACCTAAGCCAACGCAAAAACTCACCGCTGCCACCAGGCTAATCACAGCCTTTATTCTCATTTAACCACTCCTTGGTCAATATGCCATCACCAACAATAGCAGCTGTGCAGCCTCCTCACCGCATTTATAAATCCGGCTGGGGATATGCGCTAACAAGCAGATTGCAGGCAGAAAAAAAGCGCCGATAAGGCGCTTTTTTCAGTGCACGGGCATTAGAACTGGCCACTGCGAATAACCCCTACCGCCAAGCCTTCAATGGTTACCGGCGTTTCCCGTAAATCCACCAGGATGTCATCAAAGTCATCGTTTTCAGCCACTAGCCGTAAGTTTGGGCCGTCTTGCTGCAAGCGTTTTACCGTGACCTCGTCTTCAACTCTGGCAACAACCACTTGGCCGTTGCGAGCCTGGGTGGTGCGGTGCACCGCCAGCAAGTCACCATCCATAATGCCGATCTTTTTCATACTCTCGCCTTTTACTCGCAGCAAAAAGTCGGCCTGGGGATGAAACAGCGTCGGGTCCATTTGGTAGTGCGACTCAATATGCTGGGTGGCCAAAATTGGCTCACCAGCCGCCACTTGGCCTACCAGTGGCAAGCCTTGTTCTTCATTGGCTGATTCTTCTTCAATTAGCCGAATGCCGCGGGAAGTGCCGGCTAAAATTTCAATGGCACCTTTTTTGGCCAAGGCTTTGAGGTGTTCTTCAGCAGCGTTAGCTGATTTAAAACCCAGCTGCTGGGCAATTTCAGCGCGAGTAGGAGGCATGCCGCTGGCCGAAATGCGGTCACGGATCAGATCCAAGATCTGCTGCTGGCGGGGAGTAAGCGGACGCATAAATGCCTCACTGGATTTATTTACAGTTACTGTCAGTATATCCAGCTTAAGACAGATGGCAAGGCATAAGCATGCCAAGGCAGGCAGAATCAGCACCTTAAGCACAGTAAATAAACAGACCAAGTGCCTTAGCGGGCGGCTGCGACCAGTTTTTCCAAACCATTGGCCAGGGCATCGCGGTCATGGCGATAAAAAATCTGGGCAGATTCCAAGGGAAGCTCTAAGCGGCGTACACCGCTGGGTAAATCCAGCCAATTGAGGCCGGGAGGCGACAATACCCAATCTACCGCCGTAAACCCCAGCTGCTGATGTAACCAAGCCAGGCGTTGGCCGGCGGTTAGGGTGCGCACCGGGCTTTGTTCGATACCGAGGTTTTCAACCCATACCTTCAGGGCCTTACTTTGACGAAGGGCAGCCGCAAGTTCCGGTACTAACAACGGTGGCATCACCGACGTTAAGAACGAACCGGGCCCCAGCACCAGTAAGTCGGCCTCTTTGATAGCATCTACCGCTTCTTTGGTGGCAGGCACCACCGGCGAAAGTCGCAACTCCTTTGGCATTTGCTCTAAGGCATCAACCCGCTGCTCGCCAATATAATGTTGGCCGTCAGCGGTAAGCGCCACGAGGTCGGCAGGGCTCTCGCTCATCGGTAGCAGTTCACACTTTACCCGTAGCACTTGGCGCACCAAATTGATGGCTTCAAGGGGCCTGACGCAAAGGTCATCTAGTGCCAGCAAAATCAGGTTACCGAGGTTATGGCCTTTAAGTTCACCTTCGGCTGAAAATCGGTATTCAAAGACCTGGCTGCCAGTTGAAGGTTTGGTCACTAGCTGGTTAATGCAATTGCGCACATCGCCCCAGGCGATGCAGTTGTGGCTGCGCCGCAACCGGCCGGTTGAGCCGCCATTATCGGTGGTGGCAACAATGCCGGTTAAGCGCGGGCCAAGGAAATTAAGGGCAGAAAGCATACGTCCTAAACCATGCCCTCCGCCAATGGCGACCACCCGTTCCAGGGCGGCTAAATGCGGGCGATAAAGCAGTTCTGCCATATAAATTTCCAAAGGTGCTGCGTTGCGCTTAGGTTAACGCGCATGCAAAGACTTTGACAAAGACTTCTGCTAAGCTTGCCGGCCGGCAAAACTGTTTCTCCGGGACACCCATTCGTGCTACCTCGTTTTCTTATCAAGGCCCTTAAATGGCCGGTTTCACTGACGGTTAAAAGTAAACTGGTACCGCAAGATCCCATCAAGGAGCTTGGGCTGGACCCTGCCAAACCGGTGGTTTATGCCTTTAAAACCGGTTCAGCTTCCGACTTATTGGCGGTGCGCCGCCTCTGTTTTGCCCTTGCCCTGCCGGACCCGTTAACACCGCTGCGTATCGGTGGCCAGGAACTGCCGCGCTGCCTTTATCTTGACCAACCGGTGGCATTGCTGACCCGTAAGCGGCGCAGCGGCAACTTTCGTGATGCGTTGGCGCAACTACTGACGGCGCTGCGGGCTGATAAAACCCAAGACATTCAATTGCTGCCCGTCTCCTTGTTCTGGGGCCGCGAACCAGGCCATGAAAACCCGTCGTTGCTGGGGTCGATATTGTCCGACTACGACTCGCCCTCTTGGCTGCGCAAGGCGGCAATCATCCTGCGTTATGGCCGCGACAACTTCGTGCGCTTTGCAAGGCCGGTGTCGCTGCGTACCTTGCTTGATGACCGCGCCGCCGAAGACGACCACCTGGCGCACAAGCTGACTCGGGTTGCCCGCGTGCACTTTGCCCGTCAGCGCCTGGTGATGACAGGGCCGCGTTTGCCAGACCGCGATAGCATGCTGGCCGCCTTGCTGAAAACCGAACCGATGAAAAAGGCCATTGCCGATGACGCCAAGGCCCACAAAGAAAGCATCGAGCAGGCAGAAAAGCGCGCTAACCAATATTTACAAGAAATCGCCGCCAAGTTTTCGCCCGGCTTTATTCGTTTTCTCGACCGGTTATTAGGGTGGATTTGGAACCGTATTTATAAGGGTATTAAGGTTTCCAACGCCGAAGTGGTGCGCCAGCTGGCCCATGACGGCCACGAAATTGTTTATGTGCCCTGCCACCGCTCGCACATGGACTATCTGTTGCTGTCGTATGTGATTTACCAGCAAGGCATGGTGCCGCCCCACATTGCGGCTGGTGTTAACCTTAACTTTTTCCCAGCCGGCCCGATGTTCCGCCGCGGCGGCGCTTTTTTTATTCGCCGCAGCTTTAAGGGCAACAAGCTCTATTCCACGGTCTTTCGTGAATACCTCTATAGCCTGTTTCAAAAGGGCTATTCGGTGAAATACTTTACCGAGGGAGGGCGTTCCCGCACCGGCCGTTTGCTGCCACCTAAAACCGGGATGCTGGCGATGACGGTGCAAAGCCTGCTGCGCTCAAGCGACAGGCCCATTAGCCTGGTGCCGGTCTACATTGGCTACGAACATGTAATGGAAGTGGGTTCTTACTTAAAAGAACTGCGCGGTAACTCCAAAGAAAAAGAATCTGGCTGGCAAGCCTTTAAGTCGACCGTAGCAGCGTTGCGCCAGGACTTTGGCCAGGGCTTTGTTAACTTCGGGCAGCCCATCGCCCTGAGCCAGTATTTAACCGAACAGGTGCCGGACTGGCGCGACTACGAAGACAGCGATAGCAAACCACACTGGCTGACACCGCTGGTTAACCGCCTTGGCGACGACATGCTGACCCGCATCAACGATGCAGCGGCCCTTAATGGCGTTACGCTGACCTCTTTAGCTTTACTGTGCGCAGAGCGCCGTACCCTGTCGCGGGAAGTGCTACAAAGCCAGCTCGACCTGTTACTGGCACTGGCAAAAGAAGCGCCCTACTCGGCCAATGTCACCCTGCCAGAACAAGACGGCAAAGCGCTACTCGACCAGGTGCTAAAAGGCGATAAATTCTTGGTAAGCAGTGACGGCCTGGGCGAACTGGTGAGCCTGGATGAAACCCAGGCCATTGCCATGACCTACTACCGCAATAATATTTTGCATTTGTACATGCTGCCGTCCTTGTTAGCACGGTTGTTGCTGGCCGGGGCCAAGCCGCACCGCCAGCTCTGCGAAGACGTTTTAGCCCTGTACCCGCTGTTAAAAGCCGAGCTGTTTATGGGCTTGGACGAAGCGGCCCTGCCAGACTACATAAACGCCATTCTTCACGCCTTTGCCAACCAAGGTTTAGTGGAGCTACAAGGTGAGCTTTGGCAAGTGGTGGACAGCCAGCATCCCGGCCATCGCAAGCTGTGGCTGCTGTCGGGGGTGGTGGAAGAGTCAATGCAGCGCTACGCCATTGTGCTGACGTTACTGCGAAGCCCAGAGGCCCTTGGACGCTCAGAGCTTGAAAACCGCGCACAAGCCGTAGCAGAACGCTTATCAGCCCTGTTTGGTATTCATGCGCCGGAATTTTTTGACAAAAAACTCATCGCTTCGCTGACGTCCACTCTGCGCGACGCCGAACTGGTTGAGCTGGGCGAGCAAAGCGAACTGCTGCCAACCCAAAAGGCACTGCTGCTGGACGACATGGTGCTCAGACTCTTGGCAACGGAGGTGGCCGACACCATCCGCAACGTACTTTGCCAACAGCCAAAGGCGTAAAAAAGCCGCTCTGTGAGCGGCTTTTTTTATAACAGGGCGTGGCCATCGCGGCGGAACCAGCCAGCAATGGAATAGCGGTCATCTCCGGCCGGAAGCACTTCGTGGGGAAACGCTTCCGATAAAAAACACACCAAGGTCCCCGGCTCGGGTGTCACCTTGGTCAACAATGTATCGCCGCTGTTATATACCGCCAGCTCACCACCGGCACCTTCGGGCCACCAAGCATTAAGGTAAGTGACTGCCGACACCACCCGGTTAGAGCGGCCACGAAAGGCATCAACGTGCTTTTGGTAAAAGTGCCCCTTAGGGTAATGGGCAAAGTGGCACTCGTAGTCGTTTAGGCCCAAAAACAAGCTGCTGTTAAGGGCTTGGCGCAAGGCTTCCATTTGCGCCAAATACAGCCCTTGCTGCTGTGACAAACCGTCCAGCCAAAGGGTTTGGTCGTTACGTACCTGCGTTAGCTGCTGGTGGTCGTCAGCGCGACCAATGCCGGCCAGGGTCATTTCGTTGCGGCGCACCAAGAGTTCTGCGCGCAGCGCTTGGCGAAGCGGTTCTTCCAGCCAGTTGCGGATCACCACAAAGCCATGTTCGGCTAAACCATCAACAACAGCAGCTAATTTCGGGTCCATCAGTGGCTCCAACCAATAAGGCCACGAAAGCTAGAGCGTTCGTGGCCTGCTGACAATTCTAAATTTTCATCGTTACGACAAATAGTTAGCGATGCATCAGGTACTCAACGTAAATGCCTAGCGCGATCACCATGCCGGCGTAGTTGTTGTTTAAAAAGGCGGTAAAGCACGCAGCCCTTTCGCGGTTACGCACCAGCCATTGCTGGTGAACGAACAGCACCCCCATCAATAACACGCCGATGTAATAAGGCAAGCCCAAGGCGGCAGTGGTGCCCGCTTTTAGCAGCAGTAGCAAGGTTGCCAGCTGCAACAGGCCGGTGATCAGTTTGTCGGAGCGGCCAAAGAGAATGGCCGTGGATTTCACGCCGATACGGACGTCGTCGTCACGGTCGACCATGGCGTAAAAGGTGTCGTAAGCCACCGTCCATGTAATGTTGGCCGCAAAAAGCCACCAGATAGACTCGTCAATACGGCCGGTTTGCGCAGCCGCCGCCATCGGTACTCCCCAGCCAAACGCCATGCCCAGCACCACTTGTGGCAGGTGGGTATAGCGCTTCATAAAGGGGTAGATAAATGCCAACCCCAGCGCCACCACCGACAGGGCAATGGTGTAGGTATTTAACGTCAGCACCAAGGCAAAGGAGATTAAGCACAGCATGCAAAACAGCACCAAGGCTTCGCGGCTACTAACGGCGCCTGTTGCCAACGGCCGCCCGGCGGTACGTTTGACCTTGCCATCGACCTTGCGGTCCGCAAAATCGTTGATAACGCAACCTGCCGAGCGCATCAAAAATACCCCGGCGAAAAACACAAAGGTTACCCAAGGGTCCGGCATACCGTCCGATGCCATTAATAACGACCACAAGGTCGGCCAAAACAGCAACAAGGAGCCGATAGGCTTGTCGGCCCGCATCAGCTGTAGATAGCTTTTATATTTTTCCTTCATCTTGTTCCCGGGAAAGACTAAATACGGCGGGCAAAAACGCTTCCATGACCCAAACTGGCCACTGCTGCGCATGGTAAAAAGGCGAACAACGCGCCCACAATGGTTGGGCTGCTAGCCCTAACTCTTTGCCATTTATTTGGGTTAGCAGAATATCTCCGCGCTGCCAGCGGCTATCGTTAAAGAGTCGCTCACCCAAGGGCTGCTCACCTAAACTGGCAAAAGGATGCTGCTGCCCTGCCCACACACTTTTGGCAAAAATGCACGGTTTATCATCTGCTTCTAAAATCACAGTGCGCTCGGTAACCTCGGCTGGCAAACCCAACCAACGCTGCGCAGATTGGGCTAGCGTTAAGGGTTGCAGCGACTGTAATCGGACCTGGAAATGGTCGCTACGTTGTTTTAAGCGTTGCGTTAGCGACGCCGGAGAGCGCAACCAATCGCGCTGTTCGGCATCCAGCTCCTGGATTTGAGCGTCCGACATCCAATGCCAATCAAACCACATGCAGTAAAAAGGCTTTATTGAGGGTGCCCCATGATAGCACCCGCATCTAGCGAGCCAAGTGCTTTACTGGCAAAGTATTTAGCGCCATTTAATCAAGGGGACTGAAATGCGTTACCTGCTACCACTTTTGCTTTTCACTGCTTCGGCCTTTCCTATGCTTACCCAGGCCGCCGAAGAAGGCGATAAAGCTGCAGCACCGGTGGTGGATTACGGTTACTACGGACTGGAACCGGACATCATTACCAATTACATCAGCCAGGGAGGCCGGCTGGGCTATATCCGCGTTGCAGTTCAACTGATGGTGAAAGACAAAACCAAGCTGCCGCTGGTGGAACACCACGCACCGCTAATACGGGATGCCTTAATTGAAATTTTGGGCAATCAGAATGGTGACGATATCAAGTCGCTGCAAGGGCGAGAGCAGATCCGCCAAGCCTGCCTCAAGGCGACACAAAAGCTGATGGAAAAGGAGACCGGCGAACCCATCGTTTCCGATCTCCTCTTTACCAGCTACCTCTACAACTAAGCCTGGCCTCGTTTAAAAGGTAAAGCCGCCAGCGCACAACCGGCGATCAGGCCCCAAAGGTGGGCCTGATTGGCAATGGGCAGCCCCATGCCGATAAAACCGAGCCCCAACCAGACCAGCATAAAAATCACCAGTGGCGTCGGCAGCATTAAGCCTCTTCTGGGGTACATCAAGCCCGAGATCCAAAAATAGCCAAAGAGCCCGTACACCACCCCCGACAAGCCACCAAAAGCAGGGCCTGACACCAAAAACTGCGCCAAGTTACCGGCAAAACCGGTTACGACGGTGATAAGCGCCAAATGCAGGCTGCCTTCGCTTTTTTCCAACTTACCGCCTAAATCCCACCACCACAGCAGGTTAAAACCAACATGCAGTATCGAGAAATGCAGCAAAATCGGCGTCACCAAACGGTAGGCGTTGGCAGGTGTGACGGCGTCCAAACTGGCGGGAAACGCCAAAGCGTTATAGACGGTGGCATAACCCATGGCCCAAGACAGGTACACCAACAGGCAAACCGCCAGCATGACAATGGTTAATGGCCCGGCAACCAGCCGTAACTTGGCTTGATGGCGATAACGAAAGGGCGATGGCCGGTCAGCGCCACTTTGCCAACTGGCAGAGCGGTAGATATCGGCCATCGGCTGGCTTAAAAACTGCTGCCAAGCGGCTTCCACCCAGTCAGGAGTGGGCTCTGCCACTTCCACTGCCACATTGTTGCCATAAGGGATCAACCGGGCTTTAACGCCGCGGTTAGCCAGATAATCGACAAAGCCTTGAGCTAGGCCAGGATTAGGAAACTGCCCCAGGATCTTGGTCGCGGACATAGGGATATACTCTGCTCCAGGCTTCAAAACCACCGTCGAGGCTATACACCTCTTCAAACCCCTGCTGCACCAAATATTGGGCGGCACCTTGGCTGGATACACCGTGATAGCAACACACAATCACCGGGGTATCGAAATCCGCCTGGGCCATAAACTGATTTAACGTGCCGTTAGTCAAATGAAAAGCGTCTTCAACATGACCATTGCCAAAACTGGTTTCGTCACGAATATCAACGAGCCTTGCCTGCCCGTCATTGAGCTTTTGAAACGCTTCATCAATTGATATATGGGCAAACTGCTCCATACAATACCTCTCTTAATTTGCTGCCTTAGCATACCGCTAATTCGCTTTGGGCGTTAACTTGCCCTACGGTTTTGGTTAAGCTTTGGGCAGAGCCTTAGCAGGATAAGTTTCATGGCCACCATAAAAGATGTCGCCAGTAAGGCTGGTGTCAGTATTTCTACCGTATCGCACGTGCTCAATAGCACCCGTTTTGTGGCAGAAGCAACCAAGGAACGGGTATTTCAGGCCATCAAGGAGCTTAATTATGCCCCTTCGGCGGTGGCCCGCAGTCTTAAGGTTAACCGCACCCGCACCATGGGGATGCTGGTCACCACCTCCACTAACCCCTTCTTTGCCGAAGTGATCCGTGGCGTAGAAGAAAGCTGCGCCGCCCAAGGCTACACCTTGATTTTAAGTAACTCGGGCGGCGAGCCTGAGCGCCAACAAGCCAGCCTAAAAATGCTGATTGAAAAGCGCGTCGATGGCATCTTGGTGATGCTTTCTGAAGACGCCAGCGATGTGTATAAGCTGCTGGGCACCCACCCGGAGCTGCCGCAAGTGATCATGGAATGGGGCGATACCCAAGGCGACATTTACCGCATTCAGGATAACGCCGAGCAGGGCGGCTATTTAGCAACCAAGCACCTGATAGACAAAGGCCACAAAGACATTGGCTGTATCACCGGCCCGGCCAATAAAAGCCTTACTGTGGAGCGCCTCTCGGGCTTTCGCCGGGCCATGGTAGAGGCCGGGCTTAACATCAATGAAGATTGGTTATTAGAAGGAGACTTTGAGCCCGAAGGGGGTTTTGCCGCCATGCAAAGTCTGCTCAAGCAACGCAAGCGCCCAACCGGGCTTTTTGTGTTCTCTGACCCCATGGCATTAGGTGCCATCAGCGCCGCCCACGTGGCAGGGCTGCATGTGCCGGATGATTTATCGGTTATCGGCTATGACGATGTGCCGATGGCCAATTTCTTCAGCCCGCCCTTAACCACCATTCACCAACCTAAATATCGCCTTGGCCAAAAAGCCGCGGCTATTTTGCTGGCCAAGGTTAACAAAGAGGAAAGTGACAGCAAGGTGCTGACCTTGCATCCAGAGCTGATTGAGCGGGGGTCTGTACGTGAACTGGCTTAAAAAATGCCTGGCTCGCTACGATGCCTGGGCCATGCGTTGGGGTTTGCACCCCATCTATAAACGCAGCTGCGTACCGCAAAAAAAAGAGCCTGAATAACAGGCTCTTTTTTATAAAGACATCGGCATCACCCGGTTACGGCCCAGCCGTTTGGCTTCGTATAAAAGCGCATCGGCTCTGTCGACCAACTGCAGGCTTTGCTCACCTTCCTGCCCTTCTGCCACCCCGAGTGACGCGGTGATGTTGTCAATTTTGCGGCCAGTACGTTTGTCCGTCACCGACACCTTGGCAATCAGGGTACGCAGGCTTTCAGCCTTGCGGCGGGCCACCTTTAACGGCTCGTTAAGCAGCACGGCAAATTCTTCACCGCCGAAACGAAAGGCCCTTGCCTCATCGCGTACAAACTGGCTAATTTGCCGCGCCGTGGCTTTCAGAACCTGGTCACCCACCAAATGGCCATAGGTGTCGTTTATGGCCTTAAAGTGGTCTAAATCAACCAAAATCAGCGATGCTGGACCATTGATATCGGCAAGGTCCATATCAAAAGCGCGGCGGTTACGCAGGCCGGTTAACACATCAACCAGCGCTTCTTCGCGGCTTGTTGCCAATGCGGCTCTTAGCCTGCCGACTTCGTCTTCGGCTTCAATAAGACGGTTGTGCAGATGCTCGGCGCTGCCATTGATGCGATTAGCATCTTTTACCAGACTGCGCACCTCATCGATAACCGAATCTAGGCTAATGGCGCCGGTTTCAATGCCTTGCAAACGGCCAAAACGCTCGTTCAAGTTGCGCTGAAATTCGGCGGTATCTTGGCGGGTGTCATAGAGGGTGGAAGACAGCTCCTGACCTAAAGCCTGCAGGCTGTCATTCAGGGTTTGCGTGTCTTGCCAGTGGCTATCAGCCAAGTGGGTTTGATAAAGCAGCGTTGCCGAACTGGGGCTGAGCTCGCCTTGTTTTAAGGTGGCATCAACCGCTTGATTAAGCTGAGGGTTTTCAGCACTCACATACACATACCAGAGGCTGTAATGCTCAGGTGTTGGCGGCAGCCGATACTTAGACAGCAAGCCAAGGGTTTTTTTGAATATATCGTAGACGCCACTCATCTCTGACTAATCACGTTGTTGATAACTCTCAACCAGTGTGGATGCCATCGCCCGAAAGATCAGGTTAGAGGCGGTATTTTTTTCTCAGTATTGGCGGCCATAACCTTTTAAAAAACTTCCACAGCCTTTAACGCTGCTGATGAATGGCCATTAACTTCTCAAGATTTTGGTACATATCAAATTTGCTTTGCACCAAGGCCTTGCCGCCGTCAATCAGCCGTTGGCGAAGTGCTTTGTCGTCGATAAGCCGTGCCAATTGCGCCGCCATCTGCTCCACAGAAAACGCCTCAGCCAACAGACCAGTTTGCTCATCTATCACCACTTCCGGGTTAGATGAGGCGTTAAAGGCCACCACCGGCACACCAAAATAAAGCGCTTCAATCAAGGTATTGGCACTGCCTTCGTACTTGGAGGTAAAGGCGAGCATATCAATACTGTTCATAAAGCCGGCCATATCACTGACATGGCCCAATAGGCTGATGTCATTGGCAAGGCCGTTGTCTTTGATAAGTGCTTCTAGCTCTGCGCGCTTTTCCCCTTCACCCGCAATAACAAATCGCACCTGCCGGCCGCTTTCTTTAAGCCTTTTACAAATATCGACCAGCCAGTGCTGGCCTTTTTGGTCAACCAAGCGGCCAACGTTGCCAATGATGATTTCATCACCCTGTTTTGCAAACAGCCGCTGGTTGGCTGGGGGCAGGTTTGGGTCAACGCCGTTGTAAATAATGCAGGTCTTGTTGGTCGGGAACCAAGATTCGTTGCCTTTCACCATCTTGTTGATGATTTCTTCTGAGTTACCCACGATGTGGGTCAGCACCTTATTAAACAGCCATTTGTTCACGATACTGCTGCTGGGCTTTTTCGGCATACCGCGGCGATAAACTATCTGTTTGACCCCAGCAAGTTTGGCTGCTACCCCGGCAAATTTGGCATCAGACGGCAGGTTGAGGACCACGGTACTGACCTGGTTTTGCTTAAAAAAGGCCACCAATTTTTGCAGCTTAAAGGGATTGAGCAGGCTCAGGTTGCCAACCGAGAGGGTGAAAGGGGAAAAGCCTTGCTCGCTGGAAGCCGCAAACAAGGCAGAGCCGCTGTTGGTAACCATCAAGGTCGGCACGCCTTGCTCTCTAAAATAGCAAGCCGTTGCTAGGTGCCATTTTTCACCGCCGCCCCACTGAGCATTGGTATTTACAAAACAAATTGCGCTGTTTGCTGCTGTCACGGATAGCGATTTCCCACGATAGGCTCTGCCGTTATTAGCGACAAAGGGGCCAGCGCGCTTTATTGGCGGCGGCTGGCATATAGGCTTTGGGCGAAAAGATATCAGATCCCGGCAGCAACCGCTGCCCACCGCAAGCAAAGCGCATTATTTGCCAATATTCAAAGCATTAAAAAAGGCCCAAAAGGGCCTTTTTTTAACAGCGAGCGCGATCACTGCCAGTCGAGAATAACCTTGCCACTTTGGCCAGAGCCCATGGTGTCAAAGCCCTGCTGGAAGTCATCCACTTTATAGTGATGGGTGATGATAGGCGTGAGATCGAGACCAGATTGCACCAAAGAGGCCATTTTGTACCAGGTTTCGAACATTTCCCGGCCATAAATGCCTTTGATAACCAGCCCTTTAAAAATCACTTTGTTCCAGTCAACGGCCATATCGGAAGGCGGAATACCCAGCATGGCAATTTTGCCGCCGTGGTTCATGGTGTCGAGCATCAAACGAAAAGCAGACGGCACCCCCGACATTTCCAGGCCTACATCAAAGCCTTCGGTCATGCCCAGCTCTTTCATCACGTCCTTGAGGTTTTCCTTGGCCACGTTAACAGCGCGGGTAGCGCCCATTTTACGTGCCAGCTCGAGGCGATATTCATTGACGTCTGTTATCACCACATGCCGGGCGCCCACGTGTTTGGCAATGGCGGCCGCCATAATACCAATGGGGCCAGCGCCACTGATAAGCACGTCTTCACCCACTAAGTCGAAGCTCAGCGCGGTATGTACGGCATTACCGAAGGGGTCAAAGATGGCGGCAACGTCATCGGGAATGTTATCCGGCAGTTTGAAAACGTTATAAGCCGGAATAACCAAGTATTCGGCAAAGGCGCCCGGGCGATTTACACCGACGCCCGTGGTGTTGCGGCAAAGGTGCACGCGCCCAGCGCGGCAATTGCGGCAATGGCCACAGGTAATATGGCCTTCGCCGGAGACCCTATCGCCCACCTTGTAACCACGGACTTCATCGCCAATGGCAACGATTTCACCCACGTATTCATGCCCTACCACCATGGGTACCGGAATGGTGCTTTGCGCCCAGTCGTCCCATTTGTAGATGTGCATATCGGTGCCGCAGATGGCGGTTTTTTTAATTTTGATCATCACATCGTTGTGGCCCATTTCGGGTTTGTCCACATCGACCATCCAGATCCCTTCTTTGGCATGCTGCTTAGCAAGTGCTTTCATTGCTGACTCTCCAAAACCCTTGCGTGATTACCGTTAAATAACGCCCAGTTCTTTACCTACGGCAATAAAGGCGTCAATGGCCATGTCCAATTGTTCGCGGCTGTGGGCTGCGGACATTTGGGTACGAATACGGGCTTGCCCTTTCGGCACCACCGGGAAGCTAAAGCCAACCACATAAATGCCTTTTTCGAGCATTTTGTCGGCAAAGCTTTTCGCCAGTTTGGCATCCCCTAACATCACCGGAATAATAGCGTGGTCTTTACCCGCCAAGGTAAAGCCGGCGGCGCTCATGCGCTCGCGAAAATACTGGCTGTTATCCCACAATTTTTGGCGCAGCTCGCTGCCATCCGCCAGCATGTCCAGCACCTTGATAGAAGCGCTAACAATGGCCGGGGCCAGCGAGTTAGAAAAGAGGTAAGGACGGCTACGGTTACGCAGCATGTCGACAATTTCTTTACTGGCGGCGGTGTAACCGCCAGAAGCGCCGCCCAGCGCCTTACCCAGGGTGCCGGTAATGATGTGCACCCGGTCTAAACAGTGGTGATATTCGTGCACGCCGCGGCCACCTTCGCCAACAAAGCCAACGGCATGGGAGTCGTCCACCATGACAATGGCATTGTACTTTTCGGCCAAGTCACAAACACCGGGCAGGTCAGCAATGATGCCGTCCATCGAAAAGACGCCATCGGTGGCAATCATTTTAAAGCGGGCGCCAGCGGCATCGGCGGCTTTAAGCTGCTCTTCGAGGCTTGCCATATCATTGTTTTTATAGCGAAAACGCTTGGCCTTACAGAGCCGCACGCCGTCGATAATGGAAGCGTGGTTCAGCTCGTCAGAAATAATGGCGTCTTCGGCTCCCAGCAGTACTTCAAAAAGACCGCCGTTAGCGTCAAAACAAGAGCTGTAAAGAATGGCGTCTTCCATACCAAGAAAGTCGGCCAGCTTTTGCTCCAGCACTTTATGGCTGTCTTGGGTGCCGCAGATAAAACGCACTGACGCCATACCGAAGCCATGGCTGTCGAGGCCGGACTTGGCCGCTTTGATGAGTTCAGGATGATCGGCCAAGCCTAAGTAGTTATTGGCACAGAAGTTGAGAACGTCTTGGTCACCAACGTGGATAGCCGCTTGCTGCGCGCTGGTGATAATACGTTCGTCCTTGTACAGACCTTCATCTTTCAGTGTGGCCAGTTCCTGGCGCAGGTGATCAAGCAGATTGGCACTCATCGGTGGCTCCGGAAATCGATTTCGGGGGCTATTGTAGCGAATAGACAGGTAAGAAACAGGGGCCAAGACTAAACAGCCAGACACTTTTGTCTGGCTGACAAAAAGCACTAGCGGGTGCGCTGGGCCAAACGCCGATAATGGTCTTCCAAACGGGCAATGGTGTCTTTGGCATCCGGCGCCAAATAGGGGCGAATAAGAAATAAAACCTTCAGTACCCCTTGGTAAATCACCGGCCGGGTAATGGCTGCATCGATAGCCTGGGTGGTTTGGTAGCTTATCCAGAAGGTCACCATGATTTTCACGGTGTGGGCCAAATCGGGCAGGTCGGCTTCGTCGATGGCCAAAATACCTTCGCTATTAAGGGTATGCAAAATGGCCACCACCCGATCGGCCAGCTGCGTTTGCACCACAAAGTATTCCTGATGCAGAGCCGGGTTGCGGGCCAAAATGTCGGGCAGGCTGGCGTAAAAAAAACGAAACTCCCACATGGTGTAGAAAACACCGTCCAAATAAGACATCAGAACATCAAGGGTTGGGCCGTTTTCTTTAGGGGTAAAAGCCGTTTCGAGGTGGCGGACATACTCGCCGAAGATGGCGTGAACAATGTCCTCCTTATTGCGGAAATGGTAGTATAAGTTGCCTGGGCTAATACCTAGATGCGCGGCAATATGATTGGTGGTGACATTCCTTTCACCCTTTTCATTAAATAACGCCAGGCTAGCTTTTAGAATTTTATCTCTGGTTTTCACGCGCTTAGGCCTTTTAGCCGAACTGACCAGAGTCTACCATGTCGCCAATGCGCTTGGCACACAGGGGAATTTGATGATCATCGTAACGGGCGGCGCCGGCTTTATCGGCGCCAACATCGTCAAGGCGCTCAACGAGCGTGGCTACAAAGACATACTGGTGGTGGACGATCTCACCGACGGCACTAAGTTTAAAAACTTGGCTGACTTGGATATCGCCGACTACCTAGACAAGGACGATTTTATCGCCCGTATTGTCTCCGGTGACGAGTTCGGCCCTGTTGATGCTATCTTCCACGAAGGCGCCTGTTCTGCCACCACCGAGTGGGACGGCAAATTCATGATGGAGAACAACTACGAGTACTCCAAAGAATTGCTGCATTGGTGCCTAGAACGGGAAGTACCCTTCTTGTACGCTTCCAGCGCGGCGGTTTATGGCGGCTCGGATTCTTTCCGTGAAGAGCGCGAGTGCGAAGAACCCCTCAATGTTTACGGCTATTCGAAATGGCAATTTGACCAATACGTGCGCCGCATTCTGCCCGAGGCAGAAAGCCAAGTGGTGGGCTTTCGCTATTTCAACGTTTATGGCCCGCGCGAACAGCACAAAGGCAAAATGGCCTCTGTTGCCTTTCACCTGCACAACCAATTGTTAGACGGCAAAAATCCGCGCCTGTTCGAAGGCTACGACGGCTACCCAGATGGCGGCCAGCAGCGCGATTTCGTTTATGTTGGCGATGTCTGCAAGGTCAACCTGTGGTTTATGGACCACCCGCACCTGTCCGGTATTTTTAACCTGGGCAGTGGCCGCGCCGAACCTTTCCAAAACGTGGCCGACGCGGTAATTAAGCACCACGGTAAAGGTCAGGTTGAATACATCCCCTTCCCTGACGAGCTAAAAGGCCGCTACCAAAGCTTCACCCAGGCCGATATCAGCAAGTTGCGCACCGTCGGTTATAAAGAGCCGTTTCATACCGTCGCCGAAGGGGTGAGTGCCTATTTAAAGTGGCTTGACGCCAAGGCATGAAGTTTCTGGTAATTGGGCCATCTTGGGTTGGCGATATGGTGATGGCCCAGGCCCTTTTCATCGACCTGAAAAAACGCTACCCGGAGGCGGTAATTGATGTGCTGGCACCGGGCTGGTCGCTGCCAATTATCGCCCGTATGCCCGAGGTTCGCCGCGGCATTGCCGCCCCCTGGGGCCATGGCAAACTGAACCTTATAGCCCAGTGGCAACTTGCGCGCGAGTTAAAAAAGCAAGGCTATAACAGGGCCCTTATTCTACCGCGTTCATTCAAGGCTGCCTTAATTCCCTTTTTTGCCGCCATTACCGAGCGGGTGGGTTTTTCCGGCGAAGGGCGCAGCTTTATGCTGACCGATGCCCGCAAGCGCCGCCCCACTCGCCAAGGCCACACCGTTACCGACAAAACGGTGTGGCGTTACATGGCAATGGGCGTTAGCAAAGAAGCATACCAACGTTACCAGTTTACGGTGCCAAGCCCGGCCCTTGCCATTGATAAAGCCAACATCAAGGCAGTGATGGCCAAGCTGGCTCTGCCCATCGATAAACCCGCCATCGCCATTTGCCCCGGCGCTGAATACGGCCCATCCAAACAGTGGCCGCTGGAAAACCACCGCCACCTTGCTGCACGTTTGGTTGAAAACGGCTACCAGGTTTGGGTGTTGGGTGGCCCAAAAGATATCGACGCGGGCCAGGTCATTAGCGACGGCCAAGAAGGCGTTTACAACCTGTGCGGGAAAACCCGCCTGGAAGACACCGTGGACCTTTTTTCCCACTGCCACAGTGTGGTTAGCCACGACTCGGGTTTAATGCATGTGGCAGCCGCAGCAGGCGCCAAGGTGGTGGCCATTTACGGTTCCACCAGCCCCGATTTCACACCGCCGCTAACCGATAACGCCACCATAGTGCGCCACCCCATTGAATGCAGCCCCTGCTTCGAGCGTACCTGCCGTTTTGGCCACTATCAGTGCTTAACAGGCATTAGCGTCAACCACGTGCTGGAGAATCTTGAATGAAGTTGTCGGCGGTGATCATCACCAAAAACGTTGGCAGGGATTTACCCAATTGCCTTAACAGCCTCGATTTTGTTGATGAGATAGTGGTACTCGACTCCGGTTCTAGCGACGACACCCTGGCGCACGCCAAAGCCGCTGGCGCCCACATTTATCACACCGATGATTGGCCGGGTTTTGGCCCGCAGCGCCAGCGCGCGCAGCGCTATGCCAAGGGCGAATGGGTATTCTGGATTGACGCTGACGAAGTGGTTACGCCGGAGCTTAAAGCCGGTATTTTGGCCGCCATTAACAATGACGCTCGGCAAGTGGTGTACCGCGCCAACCGCCTGACTGACTTTTTTGGCCGCTTTATTAAAACCTCAGGCTGGTACCCCGACCGCATCGTGCGGCTGCATCGCAATAGCGAATTTCACTACGACGATGCCCTGGTGCACGAAAAAGTTGACTGCAAAGGCGCCAGCGTCAAAGACCTGCCTGGGCACCTTCTGCATTACACCACCGGCGACCTCACCAGCTACCTGCAAAAATCGGTGCGTTACGCCAACGATTGGGCCGAAAATAAGGCGCGTAAAGGCAAAAAAGCCGGGGTGGTGTCCGCCATACTGCACAGCTTATCGACGTTCTTGCGCAAGTTTGTGTTCCAGCGCGGTTTTATGGACGGCAAGCATGGCTTTTTATTGGCCGTATTTGCCGCCCATTATTCCTTTAATAAATACGCAGCGCTGTGGCTTAAAACGCGCCGTTGACGGTGTCTTCAATCACCTTGGCAAGATCACGGGAAGACTGCTGAACGGTGAAATGCTCGCCAATACGTTGGCGGGCTTTTTGGCCCATGTCTTTACAAAGCGCCCTGTCGTTATAAAGCCGCGTAACCCCATCGGCCATGGCGTTAACGTCCCCTGGGGCAATTTTGATACCACTGATGCCATCTTCAATCAGCTCAGCACTGCCACCGGTATCGGATACGATAGGCGCCACGCCGTAAACCATGGCTTCAATCACCGTTTTCGGCAGACCCTCGCGCTTGGTTGATGCCAAGATAGAGACATCACATGCGGCAATAATGGCCGGTGCATCTTTTCGAAAACCGGCCAAGTGAATACGGTCTTTCATTGGGCTTGCCGCAATCATCGCTTGTACTTCGGGTTTATCCATACCGCCGCCCACCAGCAGTAAATGGATGTTGGCGTCTTTGGGTAAAAGGTGGGTCATTTCCATCAGTACCGGCAGACCCTTACGGGGCCGCAAGTTAGCAACTGAGCCAATAACAAAAGCGCCTTCGGGAATGCCAAACTCGCTCAAATCAACGGGTATATCGTTATACCAGGCTAAATCGTGGCCCTTATAGACGGTACAAACCTTATTTTTATTACCCCAAACATGCGCTCGTAAATCGTCTTCGGTGGCTTTTGCAACACAGACAATACGGTCGACACTGGGATGCAGGTGCGTGAGATAACCGGTGGGGTTCCACTTTTCAATATTGCCGGTTTGGCCACGGTAGGTCAGCACTTTTACCGGCAAGCCAATGGCGGCAAAGTTGGTGTTACAAATGGCTTTGTTATTAAAGCAATACACGGCGTCAAAGCCACCGTCTTTAAGCACCTGGCGAATATATTTAATGCTGGCCAGATTAAATTTTTTATCGGGATGATAGGGGTGCACCTTAACGCCCATTTCTTCAAAGCGCTGAACATACTCAGCGTCGCCTTGGGTCATCACTTCCAGGTCGATGCCGTAATCCTTAAGGCCAATCAGCATTTCGGCCTCAGGGCGAACTGAATTCCAGGTGTCTTTATAGGAACTGATCACCAGTACCTTCATGGCGTTATCTCCCCCTCAAAATTGCCGCAAACCTTACCACATGGCCTGACCTTGCCGTAGTACTCCAACACAACCTTGCTTGAGATGCTGTTCATATCAATGAAAGTGATTACGCCTTTGGTAAAGCAGGGTTACCAAATGACAACTAAATTTGTGAAGGCAGCATCCGAAACAGTTAAAACAACGTATTTAAAAGCGACCTAAAGCAGCAACACATCAAATCGGTTGGCGGTTAACGCCGCTGCCACGCAGCAGTACCTCATCCTTCAACGGTATGCGTTTACTCGACCCAACGCGGCCAAGAAGAGCTAATCCGTCAAGAGGATCATAAAGATGTCGAAACTTTTGTCTTCCATGAGTGTAAGGAAGAAACTCTTTGCACCTGTTTTCTTACTTGTCATTTTACTGCTATTTGTTCTTGTTTTTTTCTTTAAGAACCAAAGCCTTATTGGTAAGACACAGAATGAGATGTCGCAAAATAGCGACTTTGTTAAGAATATTTATGCGCTGTCTGAGCAGGTGGGAAAGTTCACCAACACCGAACAGGGTTACAGTGAGCTGGCAAAGCATTTTCAAAGCTTGGTCACTCGCCTTGGTAACGACAGCACTGCCACCGGCCAAAGCTTTAAAGATCACATGGCCACTATGGCTAAAAAGTCCGACACCATAAATCAGCTGTTTGAGCGTAATAC
Source organism: Gallaecimonas mangrovi (assembly GCF_003367375.1). Lineage (GTDB taxonomy): Bacteria > Pseudomonadota > Gammaproteobacteria > Enterobacterales > Gallaecimonadaceae > Gallaecimonas > Gallaecimonas mangrovi. Next base: position 146,816 of record NZ_CP031416.1, on the reverse strand, counting down.
CACTCTAAACCAGCAGGTGCAGAGCATTGCTGACAATTCCATAAATCAATCAGACAGTTACATTTTGTCGCTAAGCAAACAATTGGCCGACCCGGTAGCACGCAGCCAAGTATCGACCTTTGAGCGACAAATCATTGCTGCCGCCTTGGTGCATACCACCAGCACCTACAACATCAAACTGATATTCCAGCGTTTAAAGCACGACCCAAACGCCGCCAGCGAACTGATGCGTAACCTGGATGAACTGGACAAAGCATCCGAAGCCGCCCTTGAACAGCTAAAAGGCTCGCCGATGCTTGAGAAGGCGCAGCAAGCCAACAAGGCGAACCTGGATATTCGTAGGCTTTCAAAAGAGTACATCGCTAATATCGGGCAAATTCAAAGCTTAAATAAAGACATAAACCAAACACTGGCCGCTATGTTGGCTAAGGTAAACAGCCAGAGCGATAAACGCATCAAAGGCGTGTTTGATAGTATCTCGGCCAGCTTGCTGCAGATTTTGTTAGGGATAACGGTTGTTGTTGTCCTCACCATTGCGATGTCCGTGGTTTTTGCCACCTCAATCGCATCGCCTTTAAAAGAGCTGGGCCGGCTGATCAACCAGTTAGCCTCTAAGGGTGGCGACCTTACCTTCCGCATTCCATTAAAACGCAGCGATGAAATTGGCCAATTGGCAACCGGAGTTAACCGCTTTTTAGAAACGCTGCAGGACATCTTTAAAGGTGTCGCCGATAACGGCAGACAAATAGCGGATTCAGCCAAAGAGGCGGCCAAACTAAGCCAAGTGTCGGTACAGCAAATGGACCGCCAGCAGAAGGAAACCTCCAGCGTCGCGACGGCTTTTAACGAGATGGAAGCCTCTATTCAAGAGATAGCCAATAATGCCTCAGACGCTGCCGACAAGGTGCAGCAAGCGGATAACAGCGCCAATGAAGTGGTCAGCATTATCAGTACCACCATTGATAACGTGAACAATCTCGGCCGAGAACTGGAATTGGCCACCTCGGTTATTGGCCAGCTCAACCAAGACAGCCAGGATATCGGCGGCATTCTTGATGTGATCCGCGCTATCGCCGAGCAAACCAACCTATTGGCACTGAACGCCGCCATTGAAGCGGCTCGCGCCGGTGAACAAGGACGCGGTTTTGCCGTGGTAGCTGACGAGGTGCGATCGCTAGCGCAGCGCACCCAGTCATCTATCGAAGAGATTCACGGCATGATCTCAAAGCTGCAAACGGCGTCGCAGCGGGCAACCGACGTTATTGTCAAAGGTAATGAGCAAATCGGTGTTACCACCGAAAACAGCCAAGTGGCTGGCGGTGGCGTGCAGAATATTTCCGGGCTGGTCTCCGCCATTGCCAGTATGAACATTCAAGTTGCCAGTGCAGTGGAAGAGCAAAGCGCCGTGGTGCAGGAAATTAACCGCTCCATTCAGCAAATTCAGCAGCTTTCCGAGCAGAGTAGCCACTCTGCCAAGGCGTCCAGCAGCTCGGCTGATGACCAAGCCGTCGCCGCTGAGCATTTGCTGGAACTGATTGGCAAATTCAAGGTGTAACAACACAAAGGCCCCGCCAGCGCGGGGCCTTTAATGCAGTGAAATATGCAAACCCAATCAGAAACAGCCTGTTACATTGCCCATTCTGGCCAGCAAAAGATGGTCTCGGCTTCCCTTCCTATAGTATCCTTGCCAGCTATACCCAGGGCTCAATACGCACGTTGATTCTGACAGCAAAGGACAGCCAGGAGCTATTATGACCGTCAGGGTGATCTACCCCGGAACCTTTGACCCTATCACTAACGGCCACACCGATCTGGTGGAAAGAGCGTCGCGACTGTTTAGCCATGTGATTGTGGGCGTCGCTGCCAACCCGTCAAAAAAGCCACTTTTCTCATTAGAGGAAAGGGTGAAGCTCGCCAACAAAGTGGTTTCTCATTTGCAGAATGTAGAAGTGGTGGGTTTTTCTGGCTTACTCATCGATTTTGCGACCAAAAACAGCGCCACCGTTTTGATTCGGGGCCTAAGAGCGGTGTCGGACTTTGAGTATGAGTTTCAGCTGGCTAACATGAACCGTCGGCTAAAACCTGACCTCGAATCGGTATTTTTGACGCCTGCAGAGGAAAATTCGTTTATTTCCTCCACTTTAGTCAAGGAAGTGGCACTTCACGGCGGTAATGTTTCCCAGTTTGTTCATCCCGAAGTGGCCGAAGCTTTGATAAAAAAGGTCAAAAGAGACAAGGATAACTAAATGCTTTTTCGCGTTAGTGCGTTAGCCTCGTTGGTGTTAATAAGCAGTGCAGCGGCAGCCAAAGGTGTTAGCCCCTATCTGCCATTATCACTGTCGCCAGAGATAGAACATCAAGTTGAAAGGGTGATGATCCTGGCCGATCAGCCGGTGATGACTAGGCCAATCCCCGCAGCTGCAGTACTAGCAGCCCTTCCTAAAGCCTGTAAAAAAGACGAGGCACTTTGTGAACAAGTGCATAGTTATCTTGACCGCTTAATGCAGCAGGTGGGTGTTAGCCAGGCGAGCGTCGAGGCAAGTGTCACCAATAACAATAGCAATATCACCTTAGCCAATAGCCACGGTATGGACGCCGCTAGCCATTACCAAGCCTCTTTCAGTGGTTACTGGCAGCCTAGCGATTACCTGTTGTTCAATGCTGGCTTTGTAAGCTACCAGGGTGATACAACGCCAACCGGAACCATGGTGAGTGTGGGTACAAACTACGCCCAACTCGACATCGGCTACAGGGACCATTGGCTGTCTCCCATGACCGATAGCTCGATGCTCATTAGTACTAATGCGCAAACAATGCCATCGGTGACATTGTCAAATTACACACCAATCAGCATTTTCAATGTTCACTACGAAATGTTCTTAGCGCAAATGAGTAGCTCGGACCACATCGTCTATAACGACGGTTATACGTCTGGCCATCCGATGCTGGCAGGACTACATCTCTCATTTGAACCCATTGAAGGCTGGTCTCTGGGCATTAATCGCGTTATGCAATACGGTGGTGGTGCCAGAGGCGGTAAGAGTCTTAAGGACGTTATTAAAGCTTATTTTGATCCTTCTGGGGAAGATAACGCTAAAAATGGCCAGACTGCTGATCAGCAATTTGGTAATCAGGCTGCCTCATTTACTAGCCGTATTATTTTTCCGGGAGAAGTGCCTTTTTCTGTGTATTTTGAATACGCAGGGGAAGACACCTCAAAAAGTGAAAACTGGAATCTCGGTAATGTAGGTTTGTCCGGAGGCATTGATTTTCCAAAACTTTGGAATAACTGGGACCTGACAGTAGAAATGTCCGAGTGGCAAAATGGTTGGTATACACATCACATCTATTTAGATGGATTAACCAATAATGATGTAGTTATTGGTAATTGGGCGGCTAACCAACGAGTGTTTAATGACAGCGTTGGTGGGCGCAGCCTAATGGTTAAATTAGGCTGGCAGCCTCACTTTGGAGGCTTGGCTCAGTTTCAATTCAGGACTGTGCAAAATCAAAACTATGGAGAATATGACTATCAAAGAGGCCTGGAGTTAACCACCAGCTACTCTTTTCCATGGCGCAATTATATGGTTGGTGCTGAATTGCTGGTTGGCAGGGATACCCTCGGCGAAAACTACGATCGCCTAAGCGCCTATATTCATTTTTAAGGACATGCATGAAAAACGTAATTTGTGGCTCACTATTGTTGGCAACCTGTAGCTTAGGAGCGCATGCTGAAGTGTTCGTCGATATTGGCGTTAACGAAAATAAAGTTGATGTCAATCTAACCGATGGTGATCCAGCCTCTTATACCAACGCTAAGCTCGGCTATCATGCCGGTTTGGGCGCCCGCAGAAAAGCCTCTGACAACAGTGATATTGGCTTTCGTATTGAGGTTGATAGTATCGATGGTAAAAATATGCTTGCAGTTAGAGCATTCGATTATCGGTATAAATTTAATAGCGACTGGGCTGTTAGCGCATTTTTAGGTGGTGCTCGTTACAACTTAGCCACGCCGGCATTTGGATATTACACAGGTGTAGGGGTCGCAAAACTTAACATCATGCCAGGTTGGGATCTTAATTTTGATTTACGATATGGTAATAAAGTTGCCAGAGATAAATTAGAACCTAGTGATACAAGTAGCACCGGCTACAGTGATCGCCCTGATGTGTTTTATAGTATATACAGCGCTAGTTTGTATCTATCCTATAAATTTCAGTGAAGTAATATCTTCTATAAATAGAAGATGTTATCCATGATGTTCGTATAAATCATATCCTTGCCTTTTGTAACGCTGTTGCCATCGATATTTACGCCATTGTTTTTTGAATAAACTAAATTTTGACCATAGGCCGCTTTTAGATTTACGGGCCGGAATCACTGGATTATCAGCGTAAAATAGGGCTAATGAATTATATCGATCATACTCGGCAGCCAGTGGATGATAGCAGGGAGATAACCAAGGTTTAGACCAGCCAACATAGTGAATGATAGCCGGGTGCCATATAGCATCCTGATATTGCCCACTGCTCTTAAAACGGTTGATTTGGTTCGACTCTCTATATAAGCCTGATTGGTGATTCCACTTCAGAGGTAACCGTAGCCAGTGGCCTCGGAATACGCCATTGAAAGCGCATTGATCGTTAGTACAGATTAATTCAGGATTATTTAGTTTAAATTCCCGTACCTTTTCAGAGAGCTTATTAATTCGCCATTTTTCTAAATCAATTAGTAAAACACCAGAATTAAAATAGTCATCCTGATTCAATTTAGATACGCGATAGGTATGCTGGGATATATTTTCAACTGCCCCCACAGCATATTCACCCAGATCGATATCCCAGAGTTCTTGTAAATCACCTTTTATAATAAGATCACAATCTAAATAAATCGCCTTTTTAATTGAATCATCAAAGAGTTCCGGGATAGAAATCCGATAATAAGTCGGTTTTGATATATGTGCATGCGTTGGAAAATCAGCATACATCTCACTGTCGAGGTCTAAAAAAGTTAATTGACTACCCCTGCTAGCAACATCATCCACCATCTGTTGCTTTTTCTTCTCGGCAATGCCACCGTCGATAATGAAAAGATGAAAGCGTTCGGGGCGGCTAGTATTTTCTAAAAGTGATATAAACATTACCCCTAGCGGATAGGCGTAATTGTCATCACTACTAGCAACCACTGGAATGGCGTCATCCGGTAAGACCGCTTTCATCTACTATTAGTCCATCTAAGCATAAATTTTCACCCACCAAGCATAACATTACTTCCATAATATGTGTAAATTTACTTGCCCATCCGGCTGTTATATTGCTTATCGGATTCATCTCTAAATGTTAAATGCTAAGGCGGTCGACAAACTACCTTTCTCTAACGACCAGTTCCGCATCAAGCAATAGCGCTTCTTTGAAAGCCGACGAATAATTAAGAATCGCTTGAAACTGGTCATCATTTTTCCCAGCACTTACATTAATATCGTGAAGGCTTTCGCTAGCCTTAATCAATGGCAGAAGATCTACATTATATTTTTCTACTCGTTTTGCCTTAAAACCATTAACCACAGTAATAAATTTAAGCCATAAATCATCAGCGCTTGGACTTAAATATAAGAAACTGTCTTTACTTTCTGCCAATCCAATTAGAGAACCCACAGGATAGTAAACTCCTGATGATCCTGTTGGAAGAAACGAAAATTTTGGGTATTGGAAAGATAATGCGTCAGATTTATTTAACCAGTCACGATACTTTAGGAATGATCCGTTATCGTGAATAATGTAATGGCCACGATATGCCAAGACCACATTAGGAAAGGCTTCAGATTCTTTAATTAATCTTTCTAACCACCAGCTCGGATAATAAACATCATCATCAATAGTAATAAGTGGCTTCCCTAAATCATAAGTATAGAAGGCTTTTTTATATGAATTTAGATTTTCAGAAACAACTTTAATTTTTAAGCCTCGATTTAAGTAGCGATTTATTTTTTTGGGATAGCCACCATATTTACTTATATCTTCTTCACTTATAACCAGAATCACTTCATATTTGTAAATACATTTCTGTATAAAAATAGATTCTAGCACAAGAAAAATAGAATCAAATCTTTTATAATAGGACGTAATGGTTATAATAAAATGGCCATTATCATAAACTTTTCCTTTATTAAAAAAAGACGAACATATTAAATACAATTTTAAAAAAGTAGATCTTATCTTCTTTATTTTTTTCTTATACTTTTTCTTTAAATAATTCATTTCAATCAGACCCTTAAGTGAAAAGATACCATTTACTAATTGAATATGGTATCTTTACAAGATAAAATCCCTATTTTAAGTCATACCTCTTTTTTATCATAACAACAATCATAATACAGTAACAAAAACTAAAGTACCCTCCAAAAATTGTCGATATATTGAACGTGTCTTCCACTAAGTCTTAGCTTAGAAAAAGCGATTCACTCGCTAACCTGATGCGGATTTTATAGTAACAGGAACATTGCAAATGTTGAGTAAAATTAGAGCAATATGGCGAAGTCAACGTAATAAAAGAAAAGCTAAAAAACTGAAAGCCGCTCAGGCTAAGTGGGACAAACGTTTCAGTGATCAATCTTTCAGTTCAGACAAGATACACAAAGTGGCATTGCTTCGCTGGGATGACAAACTCGGTGATGCCATCACATCCACTGTCTTTATTTCCGCCATTACTAAGCACAGACCTGATATCGAAGTTACAATATTGACAGGCAAGGTTTCAGCACAACTTTTTGTCAACATACCAGGAAATGTGAAAGTTGAGGTTCTAGACAAGAGAAGTTGGGATACCGCGAAATCACTGAGTTATTATAAAGAAAATTTTGATCTTGTTATTGAATTAGGGTCGCGTCTTGGTGACAGAGATCTTTTTGCACTCTATCAATTGCAAGCTCCCCATTACCTGGGATTTGATAAAGATGATTATCAAATCTTCGACCAAACACTTCCGACTACACATAAGCACTTTGTTGATCGTTATCTGGCAGCCGCTCGACTGCTTTGCCCCGAATCCCCACTTGAGAGAAAATTTTACATCTTAAAAGATAATACAACAGAACATCAAGCAGAGGTATTTTTTTATAATCTGGCAACGACCGGGCCTAAGGTAGTATTAAACTTATTCGGCTCGGCGCTACATCGTCAATTCAAAGAAATTGAAGCCAAAGAATTAATAAATTGGTGGCATGAGCAATTCCCTGAGCATCAACTCATATTACTACGCGTACCTGGCAAAGATCTTATGTTAGAAAAGCTAGCTGCTGAGACTACGGCCTTATTAACGCCAACACCAGCCAGTTTAGCTCTAACAATGGCCATCTTACGCCAAACCGATCTTGTATTTTCACCCGACACCTCAGTAGTACACTTTGCAGGTGCTTTAAACAAACCTTTAGTCACTGTTTACAATAATGACCAAAACAACTTTCGTGAGTGGGCGCCGATATCGGATAATAATAGTGTTATATTTAGCCGTTCACCAGCTTTCCTTCATGAAAAGATCAATGTCTCTGACTTTGATAAAAGTCAACTCAAAGAAGCAATATGCAATGTACTAAAAAAATCAAGCGCTAAAAATGACTAGCTAGCAGTGATCTTTAAAATAAAAACTTCCAAGCCAATATACGCTTTTTTGTTGTTCTTCATTGGCACAACGCATTAGATAATATGCAGTATAATCAATTTGACTTTATATTCTAAAAGAGAAAAAGACTATAAAGCGTATATTACTATAAAAATATAACCCTGTTTAAAATTTACTTTAATTTCCGAATAATGCTTAAGAAACAGACCAGAACTAGCTTAAACTTTTATTTTCAACACTTCGACATTCCAATAAAGAGTCTCTATTGGGAAGAGTAGCGTAAAGAATTTCACCAACTATTTATTACGTGCCAAAGTATGATTTTTATCAGGCAAGGGAGTAGTTACCATCGGCACGAACCTAAGCCTTGTAGATATGGTCCTAACACCACGTGTCCGAATTCATCAAGATAATGGACTATTATAATCCCATTCTTCAACTTTTTATCGTCATCAGATCAAATCAATAATTTTATCAACAAAAATATTAAAAGTAGAGTGAATTTTCACACAATTTAAATTTGATATTAAACACGATCTAAAAAGACCGTGTCTAATAAAATTATCCCATAACTCTGAAGTAATAAATAATAAAACTATAACGTATAGCTTTCCATAACTCGCTAAATTTCAAAGGTCTAATGAAGAGTATTTTTAACATTCCTTTCTTTATAATCTCGCGAGCTAAATGTCTACGTTCACTGGATGGAGAAAGCTTTTTCATCATGAGAGAAATCATTTCTCGAAGTTCTCTTTTCATTTGTTGTAGTAATGCAACTTTAACAAGTTCTTTTTCTTTTAAGGAAAGTGCTAGGATAGCGCTTATTATTAATTGATAACTTTTAATTCTTTTCATCGCACCAGAATGACTCGCATCTTTAGTTAAGGACGAGGTATTACTAATACGATAACCATAAGTAGGATCTTTATAAAAACCTAAACGTTGGCAAACCAATGCTAACTCAGTTGTCCATAGAATATCAGTATGAACATCCTGTGTTTTTCCCTCTGCAAATCTCAACTTGTTAGTTTCGATTAGAGAGCGTTTAGTAAGTTGAAGCCAACAAAAATGTGGCCATTCTTTTGCGTTAACTGCAGAGATTATCCATTCTCTTCCTGATAAAATTCTCCCCCAGGGCTGCTTTTTTAATAGGATATTACTTCTATCATAAGTATCTAGTTCTTTGAATGAAAAGCCATTACCAATAAGACAATCAAGTTCATTTTCTTTCGCTTTACAAAGCCAAAGACCGAGCTGTTTGCTATCTAAAAAGTCATCAGCATCAGCAAAATAAATCCACTCACCACAAGCTACGTTGAGGCCAACATTTCTGGCAACTGATACCCCTTGATTTTTTTGATCGATAACAGTGCAATTATCATGTTTTTGCTTAAAATAATTTAATTTATTTAATGAATCATCAGTTGAGCCATCGTTAATAAAAATAACCTCATATGAAATATCAACTTGCTGATTTAAGGCATCAAAAAAGAGGTCGAGATACTGTTCACAGTTATAAACGGGCACGATAATACTAATATCTATTTTTTTATATTCTTTTTCCATTTCGCTCTAAACCTTCTCAAAAAACCGATACAACAAATTCTTTTTGTACTTAAATAATATAGCGACCTTATAAACCCACTCACTTAGTAATTCAACGCTGACAAAGAGCGCAAAACACCGTACTGCGCCCACCAAGGCGCACTTCTTGAAGCTCGGCACCACAGCTGGCACAAGGTAAGCCTTTGCGCCCATAAACCTTTAGCTCTTGGGCAAAATAGCCTGGCTTACCATCAGCGGCAGTGAAATCTTTTAAAGTGGTACCACCTTGTTCAATGGCTCTGGCCAATACGGTTTTAATCGCACCTGCAAGTGCAATGTAGCGCTCTTTACTGATGTTATTGGCCGGGCGGCGCGGGTCGATGCCGGCCATAAAAAGCGCTTCATTGGCGTAAATGTTACCCACCCCAACCACGACCGGGTTTTCCATAATAAAGGTCTTTACTGGCACTTGCCGTTTGCGGCTTAAGCTAAATAATCGTTCACCGTCAAAATCATCGGTAAGGGGTTCTGGCCCTAATTTCGCAAGCAGGCTGTGCTGCTCACCCGGCGGCACAAACAGCCAGGCGCCAAAACGGCGCGGGTCGGTATAGCGCATAACCTGGCCAGTGGTGAGGACCAAATCGACGTGGTCATGTTTCAAAGGCGCTACCTTTTCCGGCAAAATCCGCAGTGCCCCGCTCATCCCTAAATGCACCAGGGCACTGCCCATGGCGGTTTCAATCAGCAGATACTTAGCGCGGCGACTTACCTTTTCTATTACCTGGCCTTCAAGCAAGGTAAGCGCTTCAGGCACCGGCCAACGCAGGCCACGTTGGCGCACTTCAATGCGGGCAATACGTTGGCCAAGAAGATAAGGCGAAACGCCGCGGCGGGTGGTTTCAACCTCGGGTAACTCAGGCATGCAATATCCTTACAGCGGGTAACAAAAACGGTATTGGTTAAGGCCGACAAAACGCTCGGCTAGACGCCGGCGCCACGCCAGTAGTTCAGGGCTGTCAGTCAAGAAGTCATCTTCCCAGGTTGCCGCGGCCCACAGTATCGAGCCGAGCAAACTTAAATCGCTATAACCCGGCGCCTTACCGGCAAAAAAGGGCTGGCCAGCGAGTTTGGCGGTGTAGTTTTCTAGCACGTTGGCTAACTGCACTCGGTCGGCTTTTTGGCCGCAATCTTCTAAACGGCAACCAATTTGTGCTTCCCGGCTTTGGCGAAAATAGACCTGGTCGCCAGGTGTCAGCAAGCCATGAATAACCGGCAGCAAAAACCAGCGAATGGCACTATTAAAATCACTATTGCAGCCGTCCATAAAGGCTTTGGCCTGCGGCTTGCCTTCTGGAAAAAGAGTTGGCCCCGGATAGGTTTCTTCGAGATAACAGGCAATATCCCAAGATTCAAAAAGCACCCGGTCGTTATCAAACAGCACCGGCACCTTGCCTTGGCCCGATGCCGCTATAGCGGGCTTGTCGTTATAACGCCAAGGCTTAGCGTCAAAGTTGATGCCTTTTAGCCAAAGTGCAAGGTGGATGCGCCAGCAGTAAGGGCTGAAACGGCGCTCTGGGCTGGCGCCAGCTAGCTCAAAAAGCGTGCAAGACATAGGGACCTCCCTCGGTTTTGCCTAGCATAACCAGCAGGGAGGTCACTGTCAGCAGCAGTTAATGGCAGGAAAGGGTTTCATTAAAGCTGAGCGTCTGGCCCTTAGGCGAGCCAACCAAGCTTTCGTTTTCAACCACCACTTGGCCACGCACCACAGTATGAATAGGCCAACCGGTGATTTCTTTGCCGTGATAAGGGCTCCAGCCACTAACACTGGCGATCCAGTCGTTAGTAATGGTGCGCTTCGCCGCCAAATCCACCAGGGTAAGGTCAGCATCATAGCCAAGGGCAATACGGCCTTTACCGGCCAAGCCAAAGATGCGCGCTGGCCCCGCTGAGGTTAAATCAACCAGCCTTTGTAAGCTGAGCTTGCCGGCATTGACATGGTTAAGCATCACCGGCAGCAGTGTCTGCACCCCGATCATGCCGCTGGGCGATTGCGGGTAAGGCTGGGCTTTTTCTGACAAGGTGTGAGGGGCATGGTCACTACCAATCACATCGACCGTACCGTCGTTAATCGCCTGCCAAAGGGCTGCTTGATGGTGCTTATCCCGCACCGGCGGGTTCATTTGTGCCAAGCTGCCAAGGCGTTCATAACATTCTGGCGCCACCAGAGTTAAGTGATGGGGAGTCACTTCTACCGTAACCAACTTTTTATGTTGCATTAAAAACGCCATTTCGTCGGCGCTAGAAACATGTAAAACGTGTAGCCTGCGGCCACACTCTTCGGCAATGCCCACCACCCGCTGCGTTGCCATTAAAGCACTCGTGACATCACGCCAAACCGGATGCAGCCGCACGTCATTGCCAGCCTGCTGTTTTCGTGCCCGAAGCCTGGCTTCATCCTCGGCATGCACAGCAAGCCGGCGCTGGCCATGGCTTAAAATTTGCCTTAGTACCTGCTCGTCGTCCGCTAATAAATCGCCAAAAGAGCTGCCCATAAACACTTTCACGCCAGCACAGCCTGGTAATTTTTCAAGTTCGGGCAACTTTGCGATGTTGGCGGCACTGCCACCGATATAAAAGGCGTAGTCGCACCAAGCCCCTTTTTGGGCCCGGTCTAACTTCGCTTGCAGGTCTTCAGCGCTTAACGTCAATGGGTTGGTATTAGGCATTTCAAAAATACCGGTAACCCCGCCCAATACCGCGCCACGGGTACCCGCTTCGATGGTTTCCTTGTGCGTCATTCCCGGTTCGCGAAAGTGCACCTGGCTGTCGATGACGCCGGGCATAACGTGCAGCCCTTTGGCATTGAGTACCTTTTTGGCCTGCCAGCAACCGGCCAACTGGCCCAAGGCAACAATGCGCCCACCAATGCAGGCAATGTCGAGTTGTTGTTCACCATTAGGCGTAATAACGGTGCCACCGGTGACCAAAAGGTCGGCCAAACCGCTGGCGAGCTGCTGCTCAAAAGTTTCGGGGGACATTTAGAACTCGTTTTGAATGCGTTTGTAACCGGCAACCAAGCTGTTATTGGTGCGCGCTACATCTTCAGAAAAGGCACTGGCATCAACCGGCACCTGGGGCATCGTCGCTAAATTCGTGTGAGAGCCAATGCGTTCGGTCGAGCGAACATAAAAGCCAGCGGGAAGCACACAGCCGTCAACCACAGCGTTGTAACGCACCACGCAACCATCACCGATGGTGCAATTAAACAGGACACTGTTAAAACCGATAAAAACGCCGTTACCCACAACACAGGGGCCATGGACAATGGCACGGTGGGCGATAGAGGTATTCTGGCCAATGGTTACCGCCGCACCTGATTTAGAATGGATCACAACCCCGTCCTGGATGTTGGAGTGGGCGCCAATAACAATAGGGTCAATGTGGCCATCGGCATCCTGTTCATCAGCACGGATCACCGCATAAGGGCCGATAAAGACGTTCTCTTGCACTATCACTTTGCCGCACAAAATAGCGGTGGGGTCGACAAAGGCACTGCTGTGAATTTGCGGCTGATCGCCGCTGGGGTTCTTTCTAATCATTAGGCCGCCTCACAGCACCGAACCGGCCCAGGCCGTGGCGTCATGGGGGTGCAAACTTTCAAGATGCTGCACATGCACCGCCGCTTGCTCGTTTAAGCACCCTTTTATCAGCCGGGCCGCATCTTCAACAAACATCAGGTTCTGCCCATTTAGGGCGGCAAAGGCCTGCTCATCCGCGCGCTTCACGGCAGTTTGCACCGGCGTTCCTAAGGCGCCCTCGATACGGTTAATTAGCGCTAACAAGCCAAGGTCATCAACCTCCTCAACCAGCGGCACGGTAACGGTAGCCAGGCTACGCTGGCTGTGTGGGGTAGCCAAGGTGGCATTACTGCGCAGCCAAATCGCCACTTCCGCCGGTGTGAGCGAGGCATAGTCACCAAAGCTGTCAATAAAGGCTTGTTCAATCAGTTGCCGGGATAACGCCGCAGAACATGGGCAGGTAGAAGAGTAGGTCACCTGTACTTGTGCCGTTAACGAGAAAACGCCTTTTATTAAACGCGCCTCTAGGGTTACCGGATAGGCTTTGTAGCCCGCAAGCGCCGGTGTTTTCAAGGCTGGCCGCTTTGCCATTAGCTTAAACTGCAGGCGCAGGCGGGCATGTTGGCTGCCACAATCAGCATGGCTTGCAATCATGTCAGCCAGCAGGGTTTTTAACGCCACCGGCGTTAAGGCCTGGCCCTCACTGACCCTCTCTAACAGACCATAAAGCCGCGACATGTGGATCCCCTTGATGGTGGGGTCGGGCAGATCTACTTGCAGATCGGCGGTTGCCGATAACTCACGCCGGTAACCTGGTTCTACCAAAGTAACAGGCAGGTCAATGCCTTCCATTCCTACCCAATCCAGGGCGATTTGGCTGGACGCCTTTTCGGTAACAGAGACATCAGGCAGCGCTATGGTCATGTCAACATCCACTAGGGCTTGATAAATGGGCCACAACCATACATGTTATAACATAACAAACGCAACTAAAGAGGAGCCGTCACCGACGAGACCTAACGATGCTTATCCCAGAAAATTACCAACAATGGCGCCACTGCATTACGGTTGAATGCGGTATCACTCTCACGCCCGCCTACCTTGCAGAACGCCTCACGGTCTGGCGCAGCGCCAACTGTGAAGAAACCCTGCGCTTTCGGCGGCGTTATGGCGACAACCATTGGCGCTCGGTGTTGGCCTGGTTTGAACAGGCCCAAAAAGAAATAGGCCAACACGCCTAACCCACTCGTTGCTTGCACCAGACAACCCAAATTGCAGGCACAAAAAAACCCGACCTAAGTCGGGCTTTTTCGCAAGGAAGTAAAATCTTATTTGATTTTGGCTTCTTTGTAGGCAACGTGCTTGCGCACAACCGGATCGTACTTTTTGATTTCCATCTTTTCCGGCATGTTGCGTTTGTTTTTATCGGTGGTGTAGAAGTGACCAGTGCCAGCAGAGGAAACCAGCTTGATCTTCTCACGAATACCTTTTGCCATGGTTTACCCCTTAAATCTTTTCACCACGGGCACGAATGTCGGTCAGAACCGCTTCGATACCCTTTTTGTCGATAATACGCATACCCTTGGTGGACAGACGCAGCTTAACGAAACGGTTTTCGCTGGCTACCCAAAAACGGTGGGTTTGCAGGTTAGGCAGAAAACGACGACGGGTCTTGTTGTTAGCGTGGGAAACGTTGTTACCCACAACCGGACCCTTGCCGGTTACTTGGCATACTCGGGACATTGTAAATAATCTCCAAAAAACATCAGCTCGAGCGATCATCACCTCGAGGCCGTCGCCTCAGGCGCAGAGAGGGCGCAATTTATACAGAAAAGCGTCCACAAGATCAAGAAAGATCACAGCCATCCGCGCTCGGCGAAGGAAATCGCCTCGCCATCCCCTATCACTAAGTGGTCCAGCACCCTAACATCAACCAGCCCAAGCGCTGCATTAAGCCTTTCGGTAAGCTGCCGGTCGGCCTGGCTTGGCTCGGCAATACCTGACGGGTGATTATGCACTAAGATCACCGCCGCCGCATTGGCGGCAAGCACCGATTTTACCACCTCTCGCGGATAGACGGCGGCGCCATCTAAGGTGCCAAAGAATAACTCATGCAGCTTAATAACCCGGTGCTGGGCATCTAGCAGCAACAAACAGAACACCTCGCGCGGCTGGTCACGCAGGCGGCTTAGCAAATAACGGCGCACATCATTAGGGCAACTCAGTACGGCTTCGCGGGCCAGTTTTTCACCCAAGTAGCGCTGCGATAACTCCACGGCAGCTTGTAACTGCACATATTTTGCCAGGCCCAGCCCCGGCGCTTGGCAAAAATGCGCTTGGCTGGCGTTCATTAAATCCCGCAGGCCACCAAAATACCCCAGCAGTTCCCGGGCCAAGGTCACCGCATCTTTGCCTGCTACACCCACCCGCAAAAAAATCGCTAACAGCTCGGCGTCACTTAATGCCTGTGCGCCACGGGCCACTAACTTTTCTCTAGGTCTTTCCGCCTCCGGCCAATCCCTGATAGCCATAACGTCCTCCTTGACGACAGACTGTTAACTGTAGGCAACCAGGCTTTAATTGCGAAGAAGGTAAACAAAAGGTTGCAATAGTCACAGCGAAAGTTGCACCTCAGGCGCGAGTTATCGATCATAAGGGTCGCTTTAAATAACACCTCTCACTGCTTTTGATAGCCAGACTTGGGTATCTGCCGCTTTTTAGCCCGGCGTGAAAGGAACACCCATTGATAGAAAAAGACGGATCGCCCCGATGAAGAAATCCTTATTTGCGTTAGCGCTTTGCGCCTTTGCCAGCCAAGCCACAGCAGCCGCCAAACCCTGGCAACACCCGCTGCAATGCGTTGACGTTACCGCCGTTAAATCCAGTGACACAGTGCCGGATATTGCCATGGGCATCGCCCACTGCTTAAAAGAAGGCAAAGCAAAACAAGCCGCTGAATTAGCGCAGGTTTTTACCGCTTTCGGGTTATATGACGTTGCTCGCGTTGCCGATAAGTCAGCCTACGGTGCGCGCGACGCCGCTGCCAAGGCCGCCATTGACGAACTGGGGGTTAGCCAATCGCAACTTGCCGCTATCGGCCCCTATAGTGAACAGTTACTCACCAGTCACAATGCCCGCCAGCACTACTGCCAAGCACTGCATAAACTGGCGCCACCGTCTTATGCCCCCGATTACATGATTGCCTTTGGCAAGCACCCACAAAAACCCGCCATCAAGGCCGACTTTAAGCCACAAGCAGCCTGGCAACAGGCAGTAAAATCGGCGATGTGCCACTAATAAACGCTTTAACAGGCCGCACTAATAAGCGGCCTTTTTTGAAGGCGCTTGCGCGCGATAAAAAGCCGCCAACCCGCTATTGCCCGCCTTTTCGATAGGGACAAGGCCGCCATGAAATATGCTATCTTAGCCACCTTGTTCTGGCAGGAAGAGATTCCATGAGCCTTTCGACAAAACGCATTCTGCTTGGCATCAGCGGTGGCATTGCCGCCTATAAAAGTGCCGACCTGGTTCGGCGTTTAAAAGAGCGCGGCGCCGATGTGCGGGTGGTAATGACCACCTCAGCCAAGGAATTTATTACACCGCTGACCCTGCAAGCGCTGTCCGGCAACCCGGTGGGTGACAGCCTGTTAGACCCGTCAGCAGAAGCTGCCATGGGCCACATTGAGCTGGCCAAATGGGCCGAACTGATTGTGGTGGCGCCAGCTTCAGCAAACCTGATAGCCAAAGTGGCCGCCGGCATTGCTGACGATCTGTTAACCACACTGATTTTGGCCTCTGCCGCGCCTTTGGCCCTGGCACCGGCCATGAACCAGCAAATGTATAAAGCCAAGGCTACCCAAGATAACCTTACGCGGCTTAGTGCTCGCGGCGTGGCACTTTGGGGCCCTAACGGCGGCGAACAAGCCTGCGGCGATGTTGGCCCGGGCCGCATGCAAGAGCCACTGGAGCTGGTGGCCCAAGCCGAAGCGCTATTTGGCCCCAAACCCTTGGCCGGTAAAACCCTGGTGCTGACCGCCGGCCCTACCCGCGAACCGCTCGACCCGGTGCGGTATTTGTCGAACCACAGCTCCGGTAAAATGGGTTTTGCCATTGCCAAGGCCGCTGCTGAGATGGGTGCCGAGGTCACGTTAATCGCCGGGCCGGTAAACCTGGCAACCCCAGTTGGCGTAAAGCGTATCGACGTTAGCTCGGCCCTTGATATGCACCAGACGGCCCTGAGTTATGCGCCCGGCACCGACCTTTTTATCGGCTGCGCGGCAGTGGCTGATTACCGGCCAGTGGCAAGTGCCGAGCACAAGATTAAAAAAAGCAGCGACACCTTGACGGTGGAGATGGTGAAAAACCCCGACATCATCAGTGATGTGGCTGCGCTTGGGCAGCGCCCTACCCTGGTGGTGGGTTTTGCTGCCGAAACCCAGGACGTGGAGCAATATGCTCGACGCAAGCTAGAGCGCAAAGGGTTGGACCTTATTGCCGCCAACGCGGTGGGTAATGGCCTGGCCTTTGGCACCGACGACAACCAGCTCACCTTAATAACCCCAACCGAGACCCAAGTACTGCCAACCGCGTCTAAAGCCGAATTGGCGAAGATGCTGCTGGAAAACTTGGCCAAGCAATTGAGTAAAAAGCCATGACACAACCAATCCAACTCAAAATCCTCGACCCCCGGGTGGGCAATGAATTCCCGCTGCCGGCTTATGCCACCGAAGGCTCAGCAGGCCTTGATTTAAGAGCTGTTATTGATGGCCCTATCGAACTGGCACCAGGCGCCACCACCCTTATTCCCACCGGCCTTGCCATTTACATTCAAGACCCAGGTCTTTGCGCCACCATTTTGCCGCGCTCCGGCCTTGGCCATAAACACGGCATAGTGCTGGGCAATCTGGTGGGCTTGATTGATTCTGATTACCAGGGCCAGCTGATGGTATCGGTGTGGAACCGTGGCCAAGACAGCTTCACCATCGCCCCCGGCGAGCGTATTGCCCAGTTGGTGTTTATGCCGGTAGTGCAGGCGCAATTTGACGTAGTAGACGAGTTTCAGGCCACGGAACGCGGTGAAGGGGGCTTTGGCCACT
This sequence comes from Gallaecimonas mangrovi, assembly GCF_003367375.1. Classification (GTDB taxonomy): domain Bacteria; phylum Pseudomonadota; class Gammaproteobacteria; order Enterobacterales; family Gallaecimonadaceae; genus Gallaecimonas; species Gallaecimonas mangrovi. The sequence continues at coordinate 128,980 of NZ_CP031416.1, read as the reverse complement.
CCGGGCGTCATTGATTCGGCTTTTTTCCACCCTGAACACAAGATAAACTACTGCTACTTCTAGGGGTTTCCTTACCGGAGCCCCGTTTCATTTGCAGGGAAGTAGTAACATGGCCAACGCCAAAACCAGCCGCAGAGACCAGATACTTCAAAGTCTGGCACAGATGCTGGAAACCCAAGCAGGACAACGGATCACCACCGCTAAACTTGCCGCGCAAGTGGGTGTTTCCGAAGCCGCCTTGTATCGCCATTTCCCGTCCAAGGCGCGCATGTTTGAAGGGCTTATCGATTTTATCGAAGAGTCTCTGGTTTCCCGTATCAACATGATACTGCGCGACGAAAAAGATACGCTGACCCGTATCTATCACATGTTGCACCTGCTGCTCGCTTTTGCAGAAAAGAACCCCGGCCTGACCCGTATCATTAACGGCGATGCATTGCAGGGGGAGCAGGAAAGATTGCGCGAACGCATTGAGTTGCTGTTCCAGAAACTGGAAACCCAGCTCAAGCAAATTCTGCGGGAACGTAAATTGCGTGAAGGCAAAGGCTTCATCGTTGACGAAGCCGTGCTAGCCAACTTGCTGTTGGCCTTTACCGAAGGCCGGATCAGCCAATTTGTGCGCTCCGGCTTCAAGCACAAACCCACGGAAGGCTTCGCCGCTCAGTGGCAGCTCATCGAACAGCAGCTGCTCTGAAAAGCCCCAGGCAAGGACGCCACCTTAGCGTTACCCAACACGACACTTTTCTAAAGGCTGTGGTCAACCAACCCAGCCGCAGGCATAGTGCCAAACACCGCACTAATGGCCGATAACAACGCTTGCCACCGCTGACCAATTCAGCCCGTGGCCCCGCTTTTAACCGCTTTATTTACTTCAAGGAGTGAAGCATGCAAACCGAACAAGAAAGCCTTATTCAACAGCTAACAACCCCTTTATTCCAAGCCAAGGGCTGGATGAAGCTGATGGGGGTGCTGTTTATTATTGGTGGCGTCATTCAAGCCCTGAGTATCATCGGTATTCTTTGGGCCTGGCTGCCCATCTGGCTGGGTATTTCACTGTTTCAATGCGCCCGCGCTATCGAAAACGCCCAACTCAGTGGCTCAACCGAGGCACTGGCAGAAGCTAACCGCAAGCTCAAAACCTATTTCACCATTATGGGGGTTTCGGCCCTGGTAGGCGTATTGCTAACGGTGGCGTTCTTCCTGCTGGGCGGCATTGGCATGCTGATGAGCATGAGCGGCCACATGGGCGCCTATCAGTAAGGCGCACCATAAAAAAAGGCACCCTTGTGGGTGCCTTTTTTATTAGAACTTATAGGTTGCCGTGGCATAAACCCGGCGATGCTCGCCCGGAAACTCGCCAATTCGCCCTAAAAAGCCGCTAACTGCATACTTTTTATCGAACAGGTTTTTCACATTCAACTGGAATAGCCAAGTGTTCCAGTTGGTTTGCCAGGCCGCATCAAAGACATTGTAAGCCTTGACGCGATAGCCATCTTGGGAGAACTGTTCCGACACATAGTTGCTGCCAAAAGAGATGGCCGAAGCAATACTTTTAAAATCATATCGGGTCCAAATACCCAGCTGATTACGGGGTGAATTAGCAAAACGCTTGCCGTCGTAGGAGCGGCTAATACCGTCGGTGGCATCTTTTACCACGGTATCGTTGTAGGCGTAGTTAAGGTTCAGCACCCAGTTTTCGGTCAAGTCGCCAATCAGGTCCATTTCCAACCCCTGGCTGCGCACCTTACCCAGCGCAACGTATTTGTCGGTATCGTCGGGGTCGGTTTGCAAAATGTTCTTCTTAACGATGTGGTAGGCCGCCAGGTTCAAATTAATGCGGTTATCAAGCCAGTAGGTGCGCAAACCCACTTCGGCTTCCTGGCTTTCTTCCGGGTCGAAGGGGCCGCCGGCACTCGATAGCTGGTCAGACACATCCTGCGGCACAAAACCGTTAGCCCAGCTGAGGTAGGGGTGCAGGTTGTCGTTAATTTTGTATGTACTGCCGATGCGGTAAGACACCCAGTGGTCACTGTAGCTGTCGCTTTCGTCGGCTTTGTGGTCATCAATTTTGTCGTCAAAACCGCCAAAGCGGGCTGAACCGGTGACGTCCCAAGCTTGGGTAATACGCCACTGGTCTTGCACATAAAGGCCGTAGTTAATGGCTTTAGAGTGGGTGTCGGTAACCAGGTGCATAACATAGGAGTTAGGGTCGGTTACCCCATATTGCGGGTCGTCATAGCTGATCCCCACGACACCATCAGCGGTGTTAGCACGGTAATACAGGAAATCTTGGTTTTGCTGGAAGAGCTCGGCCCCCACCAACAGGGTGTGGTTGTCTAGCTGCGCCACGGCATTGGCCGTTACAGAGCCCGCGTTGTTTTTCCGGTTCTGGTCACGGAACTGCCGTTCGGTGTAATCCGCCACGCCGTCACCGTTGGTGTCGGTCATGCTAGTGGGCTCGTGGTACTTTTGCAGTTCCTGGTTGTGGTAGTAGCGCAGCGTGACATTGGTAGAAAGCCAACTGTTGATGTCGTGGTCGAGCCGCGCTTGGTAAGAGGTGGCTTCGAGCTGTTCAAAGTCGGATTTTTCATTCTGGTTCCAGCGCATGCTGGTCAAAAAGTTACCGTCTTTGTCGGTAGGAATACCCCGCATCCGGGCGCCAGACTCATGCTCTTTTACATTGGTCAGTTGCAAGGTAAGGGTGGTGTCTTCATCCAAATCAATGGCGTAGCCACCATCAAAAACCCGGTGGCGACTGTCGGTGTTGTTACGGTAGGGGTTTTCATGATCTTGGTAAAAGCCCAGCCGATAACGCTGGTCGGCCCCGGCGGTAAGCGGCCCAGACAGCTCAATACTGGCCGAGTTGAACTGGTCATTACCGGTCTTTAAGGTCAGCTTGTTGTTCGGGGTATAGCTGGGCTTTTTGGTCACGTAATTGATTAAACCGCCCGGGTCCCCTGCCCCGTAAAGCGCACCACTTGGCCCTTTAAGCACCTGAACCTGCTGGATATTAAACAGCAATGGCGTTGAAAAATCGCCGTAGGGGTCACCCTGCACACCGTCATAGCGCACATTGTCTTGGCGAAAGCCGCGAAAGGTTACCCAGGAATAGTTGTACTGACTGACACCACTAATAGAGCGGTATAAGTCGCTGATATCAGTGGCACCTTGGTCTTCAATGAGTTGCTCTGGCAGTACCTGCACCGTTTGCGGTGTGCGTTCGATGGGCGTTGGGGTTTTCAGGGCAGTGGAACCGTCATCAACCCGATACAGCGACAGCGCCCGGCCCTTTACCGTGATGTGTTCAACATCGCTACTGTCACTTTTGGTTTGCGAGGCACTGGTGCCGGTTGTGGCAGTTTGGGATTGGGTATCTGCATAAACAGGTTGCAAATAGCTGGCCGCAAAAACAGCCAAAGGGAGCAAGGCAAAAGACTTCATTGAAAGGCCAAGGAAAAATCACAATGGCCGTAATTTAAATGAAAAACATTCTCATTTCAATAAAGTTAAGGACAAACCAAATGACGCAGATAAAAGAAAGGCCAGAGTAAACTCTGGCCCAGTGTCTTTGCAGACATTCAACGAAGGCTAAGCGCCTTAAACGTCCTTGTTTCCTTGCAACAAGAGGTCAGACCCCATATTGCGTGCGATAGTTCCGTACCGCGGCTAACGCCTCAGCCAGTTCAGGCTTTTGTTCGAGGAAGGTCACAAGATCGGCCAAGGTAATAATGCTAATCACCTGGCAGCCAAAATCCCGCTCCACTTCCTGAATTGCTGACAACTCACCTTTGCCCTTTTCTTGTCTATCCAGAGCAATTAATACACCGGCAAGTTCAGCGCCTTCTGCTTTTATTATCTCCATCGACTCACGAATGGCAGTACCGGCGGTGATCACATCGTCAACCAACATGATCTTGCCCTTAAGCGGGCTACCCACCAGGCTGCCACCTTCACCGTGGTCTTTTTTCTCTTTGCGATTAAAACAGTAGGGATAGTCTTTATCGTGCTGGTCACTCAAGGCCACCGCCGTGGTGGTAGCAATGGGAATGCCCTTATAGGCAGGGCCAAACAGCACGTCAAAATCGATGCCCGCATCCACTAGCGCGTCGGCGTAGAAACGGCCCAATTTTGCCAAGTCACGGCCAGTGTTAAAAAGGCCGGCATTAAAGAAGTACGGGCTTTGACGGCCCGACTTTAAGGTAAAACTGCCAAAGCGCAGCACTTGGCGTTCAATGGCAAATTCAATAAAGGCTTGTTGATAGGCTTTCATGGCACTTTCCTAAAAAAACGGGGCCAAGGCCCCGTTCAATTCATTCAAGCCAGCGCAGCGCGCTGGGCAGTAAAGAGTTGGCTGATACCGTTTTCAGCCAGCTCCAACATGGCGTTGAGGTCTTGGCGGCTAAAGGGCTCTGCTTCGGCGGTGCCTTGCACCTCAATCATGCGGCCGTCTTCGGTCATCACCACATTCATATCGGTTTCGGCGCTGGAGTCTTCCACGTAATCAAGGTCACAAACGGCGGTACCTGCCACCATGCCCACCGACAGCGCCGCCACCATTTGCTTAAAGGGGCTGGCTTTAATTTTCTTCTGCTCAACCATCCAGGTCAACGCATCAAACAGGGCCACACAACCGCCGGTAATGGCCGCGGTGCGGGTGCCGCCATCGGCTTGGATCACGTCGCAATCAACGGTGATGGTAACATCGCCCAGCTTGGTTAAATCCACCGCCGCCCTCAGGCTACGGGCAATAAGGCGCTGAATTTCCATGGTCCGGCCCGACTGCTTGCCCCGCGCCGCTTCGCGGTCATTACGGGTGTGGGTGGCGCGTGGCAACATGCCGTACTCAGCGGTTACCCAGCCTTGGCCTTTGCCTTTTAACCAGCGCGGCGCACCTTCAACAACAGAGGCGGTGCACAAAACCTTGGTGTTACCAAAGGCCACCAGCACCGAACCTTCGGCGTGCTGAGTGTAATGGCGGGTAATACTAACCTCACGGGTTTGGCTGGGGGTTCGGCCGCTGTGTCGCATGAAGAGTCCTGGCTGAAAGAATTGGCGGTCATTATAAAGGAAGGGGCCAATAAGGGCCACGCCAAGGGCGGCGCTTGAGACTTTTCACTGCAAGGCGCGAATGTGGGATACTGGGCGCAAATCGATAAGGACGCCCTTATGACTTACAGCATGACCGCCTTTGCCCGTAAAGATGTACGGGCCGACTGGGGCACCGCCTCCTGGGAAATTCGCTCGGTTAACCAGCGCTATTTAGAAACCTATTTTCGTCTGCCCGACGCCTTTAGAAGCTTAGATCCGGTGCTGCGTGAAAAACTGCGCGCCAAGCTCAGCCGCGGCAAAGTTGAAGTGCAGCTGCGCTATGACTTTGCCAACGCCGACGCCAACTCCCTAGCCTTTAACAAGGCCCTGGCCGACATGCTGATGGCCCGCGCCAGCGAGCTGGCCACCAAGGCGCCGCAGTCAAACATTAATGTGGTTGATATTCTGCGCTGGCCCGGGGTAATGAACGCCCCAGAAGCCGACCTTGATGCCATCAGCGAAGAACTGCTGGCCGCCTTTGACGACGCCTTAGAAGACTTTATTGCCGCCCGCGGCCGCGAAGGTGACACCCTTAAAGTCCTTATCGAAAGCCGTCTTGAAGGCGTGCTGGTGGAAGTGGCCAAGGTGCGGGAAAAAATGCCCGAAGTTTTGGTCTGGCAGCGCGAGCGCATGCAAAACCGCTTCGAAGAAGCCAAGGTTGAGCTGGAACCGGGCCGCCTTGAGCAAGAAATGGTGATGCTGGCCAGCCGCATTGATGTGGCCGAAGAGCTAGACCGCTTGGAATCCCACGTTAAAGAGACCCGTAAAATCTTTAAAGGCAAAGGCGCCATTGGCCGCCGCCTGGATTTTATGATGCAAGAGTTTAACCGCGAGGCGAACACCCTGGGTTCAAAATCCATCAACAGCGAAATTACCGCCAGCTCGGTGGAATTAAAAGTGCTGATTGAGCAGATGCGCGAGCAAATTCAAAATATCGAATAACGCCGTTTCTACAAAAAAGCCCCGCTTTGGTGGGGCTTTTTTATTTCAGTTCCCCCGTTTTTAAAAATCCAAGCGCCGTCACAAAGCGGTGTGGGTCAGCGGCTATGCTTGCTAGAGGCAAAGGCGCCGAGCACTCACGGAGAGAGTGATGTCAAAGACCCTTAGTGCAGCTGTTGGCCGCGGCTGCGACAACCACAGCAGTGATGTTAAAACCGTGCAGTGGCTGCTAAACCACCAACAGTTGCCCGCTTTTAATGTCAGCCTCGCCGAAGACGGCGTTATGGGCCCAAGCACCTTAAACGCCATTGCCCTTTTTCAGCGGTTGGTGGTTGAGATGCAGCACCCGGATGAGCGGGTGGACCCTGACGGTAAAACGCTGCTGCTGCTTAATCGCGGCGTTAACGCCGATACTGCTACCGCGCTGCCGCCCGTTTGCCCGCATCCGCCCTTGCAAGAAACCGACTATCAACAAGCCGCCGCAGACCTCGGCATAGCGCTTGCGGCCCTTAAGGCCGTGGCCGACGTAGAAAGCCAGGGCAATGCCTTTTTACACTCTGGGCGCCCCGTCATACTTTTTGAGGCGCATATTTTTTCGAGACTGACCAACCATGTTTTTGATGCCACCCAGCCGGCGCTTTCCAGCGCCACCTGGAACAGGGCGCTTTATTTGGGTGGCGAACAGGAATATGACCGCTTAACCGCGGCGATGGCGCTTAACAGGGCAGCGGCGCTGCAATCGGCGTCTTGGGGGCAATTTCAGATAATGGGTTTTCATTATTCAGCCGCGGGCTTTAGTGACATTGATGAGATGGTTACAGCGCAATTTACCTCCGCCAAAGAGCAGTTAGCGGCCTTTGTTAGCTTTATTAAAAGCCAGCAACTGGGCCAATACCTGCAAACCAAGCAGTGGGACGACTTTGCCAGAAGATACAACGGCGAAAGCTACCAGCAAAATCACTATGCTGAGCGCCTGCAAGCGGCTTATCAACGTCATTGCTAAGCCATGGCTAGTAGCTACTGCGGCCAAAGGCCGGGGCTTTGTGCAAAGCGGATAAGCCGCTGATTGACGAAAAAGGCCTGGTTATTAAGCGTCACCTAAAACCCTGGTTTGTGAAGATGCCCAAAGCCAGTTGTCGGCCCTAAAGGGAAAATTCTCCGAGCCCAGCAGCCATAAAAAAAGCCGCCTCATGGCGGCTTTTTTGTTCAACGGCGATTATCGCCATCTACTTTACAAAATCACAAATGATAATAGTTATCTTTTAAATAAAAGAAATGAGTGGTTTACTGGTGCTGACACCGCCAGAGTATGCGGCCCTGGCGGCATAACCCTTCACCATAAGGAGTGATGCAGATGGCACATCAATTACCCGCAATTCCTTACGCTTACGATGCACTGGAACCGCACATCGATGCGCTCACCATGGAAATTCACCATTCGCGCCACCACCAAACCTACGTCGACAAACTCAATGACGCCCTTGAGGGCACTGGCCTTGAAGACTGGCCCGTTGAGCAGCTTTTGCGCCAGCTAAGTGACGTACCGCAAGCCAAGCGCCAAGCCGTGATCAACCATGGCGGCGGCCATGCCAACCACTCGCTGTTTTGGACGGTAATGTCAGCACAGGGCGGCGGAACACCGCAACCAAAGCTGGCCAAGGCCATTGACCAGGAATTAGGCGGCTTTGATGCCTTTAAAGCCGCTTTTACCAACGCCGCCGTGGCGCGTTTTGGCTCTGGCTGGGCCTGGCTGTCAGTGACGCCAGACGGCAAACTGGTGGTAGAAAACACCCTCAACCAAGACAGCCCCTTGCTTAACGGCAACACCCCCATCTTGGGGTTAGATGTTTGGGAACACGCGTATTACCTCAAGTATCAAAATAAGCGCCCGGATTACATTAAGGCCTTTTTTAAGGTTATAAATTGGCCACAGGTTGAGCAAAATTATATCGCGGCGCTGGCGTAAATTGTGAATAAAAAAAGGCCGCCGGCGAGCGGCCTTTTTTATTTAAACTTCAAAAAAAACAGTTAAATAGAGATGCGTCAAATTTTCGACGCCAACTGATTGCTAAGCTTTATGGCAGGCCTTAGCCTAAGGAAAAGTCACCGGGCGCCCTACCGGTGATAGCCACAAGGATTTATAACGATGGACCGCTCACTGTGTTGCTGTTAAGTAAGCGTTGTCAAAAGGCAGCATGGCTGATTGCCGGTGCCGCCTTTTTTGCTGTTTTTAGTAGCCAAGCCATATCCGCCGACTTATCACTGACTCCACAAGAGCAGGCCTGGGTTAAAGCGCACCGGCAACTTAAAGTGGGCGCCATAGATGCTGCTCCTTTTGAATTCCAATCACAAAGTGGCGTTTATGAAGGTATTAGCGCCGACATATTAAGCCGCATTGCCGACAAGGCAGGCCTTAACCTGCAGGTACACTTTGATAAGCCCAAGTTACAGCTGCAGGCTTTGCGCGATGGCAACTTGGATGTGATTGCCCAGTATCGTCGTCACGCTAATAGCGAACAAACGCTGCTACTGACCTCACCTTATCTCGAAACGGTGCCAGCGATATTTGGCCGCAGCAACGATGCGCCCATCACTGGCGCCGAACAGCTGTCAACACAGACCGTGGCAGTGCTTAAAGGCAATGGCCTGGTCACCTTGGTACACCAGCGCTATCCGCAGCTGCAAATCAAGGAAGCCCGCGATACTCACCAAGGCTTGGCGATGCTGGCCGCCTCTCAGGCCGACCTTTTTATTGGCCCTAATTTTACTGGCCAATATCTGGCTCACCACGATTTCCCCGGGCAGCTCGCGCGTATTAGTGCCTTTAGCGCTCCCTCAACCACCCTTGCCTTTGCCATAAGTCCTCAGCAGCCGTTATTGCTGTCGATTCTGCAAAAGGGGCTCAATAGCCTCAGTGATGACGACATCAACAGTATTCGCAGCCATTACCTACAAAACATTGTTTCCAGCCAAGCCTTTGCCCTTACCGACAAACAAAAACAATGGCTGGATCAGCACCGCAGCATTCGCTTGGGCATTGACCCTTCCTGGTTGCCGATAGAAGGTTTTTCGAAACAAAATGAATATGTTGGGGTAGGTTCGGAGTACATCAACTGGTTATCGACACTACTGAATGTGCAAATGAAGCCGGTTAAGGGCTTATCTTGGGCGCAGGCTTTAGCGGCTTATAAGGAAGGCAAGGTCGACCTGTTCCCGGCCATGACGCCCAGCGCCGAGCGCCGCAAAGACTACCTCTTTACCGACCCTTACCAAACCCTGCCGATGGTGCTGATAACCCGCGCCAAGGCGCCCTTTATTGCTGGCCTAAATGACCTTAAAGGCAAAAAGGTGGCGGTGGTACAGGGCTATGTTACCCAAGAGTATTTGCAGCAAGACTACCCAAGCATTGAGGTAGTGGGCTTTAGCAATTTAGAAAAGGCCCTGGCGGCTGTTAGTGGCGGTGATGTCGCTGCCGCTTTTGATAACCAAGCAGCCGTTACCTACAACATCCGCCAGCATCAGTTTCATAACCTTAAAATTGCCGCCACCACCCCCTATTCCTTTAAACTGGCCATGGCGGTGCGCAAAGACTGGCCACAGCTTATCCCCATTCTGAATAAAGCCCTGGCACAGCTTACCGACGACCAACGCCAATCTTTTTATGACCGCTGGGTCAATGTGCGCACCACAGAACAAACCAATTGGCAGTTAGTGTGGTTAATTACCTTAGGCATTTTCGCCATTGCGGCGGTCATTGTTGCGGTGATTTTATTCGCCAACCGTAAGCTGGCCAAAGAAGTGGCGCAGCGGGTTAAGGCCCAACACGACATCACCGCCATTAAGGCCGATCTGCAGAATATCTTCGACAGTGCCCAGGTGGGCATCGTCTTGGTTGACGAGCAATTGCACATTGTTCGTTGCAACAAGAGCTTGACCGGCCTTTTAGGCTACGCCGGTCCCTCAACCCTGGTGGGTTGGTCTTTCCCCAAGCTCTTTGCCGAAAAGAACATCAGCTTTAAAGACCTTAACCAACAAATCCGCCAGCAAGGGCAGTTCCAATTCGACCACCAGTTATGTACCGCCGATAACAACCCCATCTGGTGTTCGCTTTCAGCCAAGCCGCTCAGTAGCGAAAGTGACCTGCAAGGCATTCTGTGGGTGGTTGAAAACATCAGCCAGCGCAAGGAAATCGAACTGGCCCGGCAAAGCCGGTTGATGTTCCAGTCGGCCCTTATCGACACCATCCCCTACCCCATTTTCATCAAAGGCACCAACGGCCAATTTGTTGGTTTTAACCAGGCTTATGAGGCCGCTTACGGGGTAAACCGGGACGACCTTATCGGTAAAACGGTGCTCGATTTAACCTATTTGGACCAGCAAGACCGCCAGGCTTTCCACGAAGAAGACATGGCGCTTATTCGCCGCCAGGGCAGTACCAGCCGCGAAATCGTTCAGCGTTTTGCTGACGGTCAAGAGCACCAAGTGCTGTATTGGGTAAGAGGCTTTGGCTTGGCGGACGGCCGCCCGGCGGGGTTGGTGGGGGTTATTGTTGATGTAACCGAACTCAAAATCGCCCAAGAGAAAGCCGAGCAGGCAACCAAAGCAAAATCGGATTTCTTGGCCAACATGAGCCATGAAATACGCACCCCCATGAATGCCATTTTGGGCATGAACCACTTGGCGCTACGCACCGATTTAACCGATAAACAGCGCGACTACCTTGGCAAAATCGATATTGCCGCCAAAGCATTGCTGCGCATCATCAACGACATTCTCGATTTTTCAAAAATCGAAGCCGGCCAGATGAGCCTGGAAAAAACCGACTTTTCCATGGAAAAAGTGCTGGAGAACATGGCCAACCTGGTGCAGCTCAATATTGATAAAAAAGGCCTGGAGCTGCTCTTTGATATCGGTAGTGATGTGCCCGACCACCTGGTGGGTGATCCGCTGCGCCTTGGCCAGGTACTAACTAACTTGGTCAATAATGCGGTTAAATTCACCGAAAAAGGTGAGATTGTGGTGGCAATACAGCGCGAAAGCACCAGCCACAACCAAGTCACCTTGCGCTTTACCGTTACTGACACCGGCATCGGTATGAGCCAAGAGCAACTAAGCCGGCTGTTTCAGTCATTTTCGCAAGCCGATAACTCCACCACCCGTCGCTATGGCGGCACCGGCCTTGGCCTGGTGATTTGTAAAAGGTTGGCGGGGCTAATGGGCGGCAGCACCGGCGTTGAAAGCGAGTTGGGTAAAGGCAGTACCTTCTGGTTTACCGCCCAGTTAGCACTGCCCCAGGTACAAGAGCATAAAGTCACTACCGCCGCCGACTTTAAAGGCCTCAAGGTGCTGGTGGTGGACGACAATCAAGCGTCACTGGATATTCTCAGTAACCTGTTAGGGCAAATGGGTTGCCAGAACGATACCGCCCTTAGCGGCCAACAAGCGCTAGCCATGATGCGGGAAAAAGAATACCAGCTGGTACTGATGGACTGGGCAATGCCGGGTATCGACGGCATTGAAACCTGCCGGCGCATCAATGCCGACCCCGACATCAAAAACGCCCCGAAAGTGGTGATGGTGTCCGCCTACAGCCGCGAAGAGATCATGAATGAGGCGCAAGAAGCCAAGGTAGAAAGCTTTTTGGCCAAACCGGTTAATCCCTCGGTGCTGTTCAACACCATTATGGAAGTCTTTAGCCCCAGTGCCAAAGCGCCAGCGAAACGCCAACACCTTGACCACGGCAACCAATACCACTTCAGCCGCGCGCCGGTACTGCTGGTAGAAGATAACCCCATCAACCAGCAGGTTGCCCAAGAATTGCTAGAACAAGCGGGCCTCGAGGTCACCATTGCCGGTGACGGCCAGCAAGCGCTGGACGCCGTTGCCAAAACCGATTTCAAACTGGTGCTAATGGACATTCAAATGCCGGTAATGGATGGCTTTGAAGCCACTCGCCAGCTGCGCCAACAGAGCGCGTTGGCCGAGCTACCCATCGTTGCGATGACCGCCAATGTGATGGAAAGCGATGTGCAGCAGTGCTTAGACGCCGGTATGAACGCCCACGTCAAAAAGCCCATCGACCCCGACGCACTAATGAGCACCCTCGCGCACTACTTGCCACTGGCCGAAACCCACCAGCAAGCGGTTAAAACCGATAACCACACCATTGGCTTTGAGGATCTTAGCGGCTTTGATATCGACAATGCCCTGCTGCGCCTTGGCGGTAACAGCCAACTGCTACTAAAGCTTTTACAAAACGCCGCGCGCGACGAGCAGCAAACCGCCACCAAGCTCAGCAGCCTTGCCGAAAAAGCCGATACAGACGCCTTAAAATTTGAAGTGCACCGCCTAAAAGGCTTGGCCGGTAACTTGGGTGCCACTGCGCTTTACCAGCACTGCTTAGCCATTGAACCGCAACTGGCCACAGGCAATATCGCCGGTATTGCCGAGCTAACAGCAATCTTACAAGACACCTTGCAAAAGCTCGCCGCGCTTGATGGTAAAGCTGCCGCGGCTAAAGCGCCGGCGTTGCAGCAGCCAGGGCCAGTGTTAGCGCGGCTTGAAGCGCAAATAGATGACTTTGATGTCAATGCCCAGGAAAGCTGCCAGCAGTTGCTTGGCATCATGGCCAGCGGCGTTAAACCCGAATTGGAAAAGCTGGCACGCTGCCTGGACGAATACGACTACGAGCAAGCGAAAGTACATTTACAGGCCGTTGTGGCCGAGGCCATCAAGGATTAACCCATGGACAACGCTCAGTACACCATTTTGATTGTTGATGACACGCCGGCCAATATCGACGTTGCCAAGGAAGTGCTCAAGGAAAGCTACAACGTTCAGGCGGCCATTAACGCCACGTTGGCCCTTAAAATCATTGAACGTAAGGCACCAGACCTTATTCTGCTTGATGTAATGATGCCGGATGTCGACGGTTACCAGTTATGCCAGCAGCTCAAGGCCGACCCCAATACCCAGGCCATTCCGGTGATATTTCTCACCGCTAAAGCCGATATTAAAGACGAAGCCCACGGTTTGGCATTGGGCGCCGCCGATTACATTACCAAACCCTTGAGCCCGCCGATTTTGCTGGCGCGGGTAAAAAACCACTTAGCGCTGGCCCAGGCCCGTAAAGCATTAGAACAACAAAACCAGCAACTGGAAGACAAGGTGCGCGAGCGTACCCACCAGCTAGCCGAGCTGCAGGACGTAGCCATGGTATCGATGGGTGCCCTGGCCGAAGCGCGCGATCCGGAAACCGGCAACCATATTCGTCGCACCCAGCATTATGTGCAGCTTCTGGCCACGGAACTGGCCAAAAAGCCCCAATACGCCGTGGAGCTGACGCCGGAAAATATCACCATGCTCTTTAAATCTGCGCCCTTGCACGACATTGGCAAGGTTGGGGTGCCAGACCATATTTTACTAAAACCCGGCAAACTCACCGACGCCGAATTTGCCGAAATGAAAAAGCACCCCGGGTATGGGCGCGATGCCCTGAATGCCGCCATTGGCACCCTGAATGAAGCCAACAACTTCCTGCGCTACGCCATGGAAATTGCCTACGGCCACCATGAAAAGTGGGACGGCAGCGGTTACCCACAGGGCCTTAAAGGTGAAGATATTCCGCTGTCAGCCCGGTTGATGGCCATTGCCGATGTCTATGATGCGCTGATTAGTGTGCGGGTGTATAAGCCGGCTTTTCCCCACGCCAAGGCCATTGCCATCATGCAAGAAGGCAGGGGTAGCCATTTTGACCCAAGCATTTTTGACACCTTTATCAGCATTGCTGACCAGTTCTACGAGGTGTCCAAAACCTACGCCGATACCGAACTGGACTTCAAACGCTCAGCCCTTTCCTAAGTCTTTGCTGACCCAACAAAAGGCCGGTTAACCGGCCTTTTGTTTTTTGGCTATTGCCGGGAAAGTTCATTTCTCACTCGCCGGGAAACATGCTTTCCCGCCAGTTTCTTGCTGGAAATGCCGTTTAATCTGCCCGGGGCCGAAAAATAGAGCCCCCGCAGCAATAACCAAACAGCAGGAACACACAATGGATAAAAAAATTAAAGTTGCCTCCCTGGCAGTGGCATTAGGCCTGAGCGCAATGTCATCAACGAGCTATGGCGCCACCGTCTACAAAGATGCCGATAACACCCTCGATGTTTATGGCCGTTTGCAGGCGCAAATTGGTAACGGTTGGAACCGCGATGAAGACAGCGGCGCCGAAGCCCGCATGGGTGGCCGTTTGGGTTTTGCCATGTCCCGTTACTTAACCGGCCTTGACGGCACCTTCCTGGAAGGCACCAAGGTGGTGGGCAAATATGAGTGGCAAACCAACACCGAGGAATACGACACCCACAGCAGCGACGGCACCTGGACACCGCGTTACGCCTATTTGGGCCTGAGTAACAAGAAATACGGTGACTTACTGATTGGCCGTACCCAAAACCCGCTGTGGCAGGTCATTAAAATCACCTACAAGTACATTAACTGGACCCCGGATACCAATAGCTACCTGCTTAGCCGTGTCGACAAGTCCTACAGCTTTAACCGCCAAGACGCCACCGTGCAGTGGAACTACACCAACGGCCATAACACCTTCGAATTTGCCCGGGTGATGGGCAATGGCGAGTCTGATGCCCGGGTTGATTACGGCAACATGGCCAGTTACCGCTACGACTACCGCAATGGCGACTTTAAATTCAGCCCAGCTCTGGCTTATAGCGACTTTAAAGCGTCTGCCGATAGCATTGCCGATGAAAACGAGCGTGAGCATCGCCAATACATGGGCGGTTTCGACATGTACTACGGCGACTGGAACCTGGGTGTTACTGCCAACCACCAAACCTTGACCGACTTTGACTACACCAAGCGTGAATTCAACGGTTTTGACTCGATGTTGGCCTACAGCGTTACCAACCGCACCACCATGACCCTGGGTTATTCGTCTATCCGCGAGATCTCGGTTACCCGCAAGAAAGAAGACTGGCGGATGGAGCTGGAGTATCGTCTGGCCAGAAAAACGTATCTGGCAGCGACTTATCTAAGTGACCGTGTGAACGACGAAAACAGCTACCTGCTTGGGCTTCGCTATTACTTCTAACCACAAAGGTGATTTATGAAATATCTTCTCACTTTGTTGGTGGTACTGTGCTCGTTTGGTGCGAACGCTGCGCTGGAACAGGGCTATCACACCTACAATTTCACCATGCCGGCGTCCACCGGGCAGGGCGGCCAGTTGATGAAGATCTGGTATTACAAGCCTTCCCATTACAACGCCAATACCCCGGTGCTGTTTGTGTTTCACGGCCGTAAACGCAATGCCGATGAATACTCAGCCCAGTGGAAAGCGCTGGCAGAAAAATACAACCTGATGTTGCTGGTGCCGGAGTTTTCTAACCGGCTCTATCCCAGCGTCAACGGCTACAACCTGGGTAACGTCTACCACGCGGTAAGCCGCGCCGAGCTGAAAGGCCAGGTGGTTCCCAAGCAGATTAATCCCAAAGATCAGTGGAGCTTTACGCTGCCCAATAAAATCTTTGCCGATTTCCAGCACCGGGAGAAAACCAACGCCAAGCGTTACTACGCCTATGGCCACGGCGGT
This sequence comes from Gallaecimonas mangrovi, assembly GCF_003367375.1. GTDB lineage: Bacteria > Pseudomonadota > Gammaproteobacteria > Enterobacterales > Gallaecimonadaceae > Gallaecimonas > Gallaecimonas mangrovi. The sequence continues at coordinate 113,352 of NZ_CP031416.1, read as the reverse complement.
GGCAGCCAGTTTTTAATTCGCATGCTGATGTTCTACCCGCAGGCCGACATTAAGCTGGCTATCGTCGGTAACCCCGGCTGGTACACCCTGCCCACCCGCGATGAAAGATGGCCCTATAGCATCCAAGGTGTTGATGCCATTAATGCCGAAACCTTAAAGCATTTCTTCGCACTGCCTATCACCTTGATGCTGGGTGACCACGACGACGACTTTAACCATTACCTGTTCCGTAACGCTCCCGAGCCAAACAGAACCGGTATCGACGGACGCTTTGAACGTGGGCATTACTACTTTAAATATGCCGAAGCCGTCGCCAAACAGTTAAAAACGCCGTTTAACTGGAAAGAGCACACCGTCGTAGGTGCTGAACATGACAATTACATCGTTCAGCAAGATGCCATCAAAGTGATTATGGGTGACGTCAATGAAAGCAAGTAATCTGCTTATTGCCTCGCTGTTGGTGTTGGGGTCAAGTTCGGTCTTGGCCAATGACTACACCTTAGGCGCACCAACTTACGCTAACGGAAAAGAAACCACCTATTACCCCGGCGGCCAAGTAAAAGTTGTCGTTGGCGTAACCGGTAAAAAACATTCACGAAATGGTGAAGAAATAGCGTATTACCCAAGCGGTAAGTTGTTATCCAAGGGCGAATATCGCCACAACAAGCCATACGGAAAATACGTGCAGTATTTTGAAAATGGCCAAGTGCGCCTGGAAATTACCTATAACAAAAAAGGTAAATTGACCGGCCCGCTAAAAGAGTATTGGGATAACGGCAAACTGAAAATGACCACCACTTACGAGCGCGGCCGCGCCCGTAATACCGAAGAGGTGGACTACTACCGCAGTGGTGAGGTGAAAAGCCATATTGAGCATGACCACAAAGGCCAGCGTACCGGTACCCGCACCGACTACTTCAAGAATGGCAAGGTCATGCAAACCCTTCCCTACTCGCACTCGTCGCGTGAAGGAATGCGCAAAATCTACAACGAGCAAGGCCAGTTAATTACCGAAGTACAATACCGCCATGATTTGCCGGTATATGCCATTGAATATAAAAATGGCAAACAGGTTGCTAAGGTAACTGATGCAAAAGGATTGCACCCTTACTGGTTAAAAGACTAAAGAAAGTTAATTGTTTCTGTAAGTGGTATTGGCCCCAAATTTAATTGGGGCCCTTTTTATTTATGGAAAGGTATTAAATTCGCCAAATAGCTCTTCCAGTGATTCCATTCTTTCTTTATTTAAATTCTGTTGAGCTATTTTTCGCAGCAATGCTTCAATTAAAACTAAACCACTACTCCGGCTTTGAAATATACTGCGCGTTTTACTGGCAACAATTAACTCAATATCACTATAAGGGCTATAGGGATTTGCCTGAGTATTACTTAATACAATGACCGTTGCCCCTTTCTTTTTAAACCACTTGGTAATTTTTGCCGCTTCAACATTAAAGCGGTAAAACGACACCACAAATAAAACGCTATTTTCATCAACGTCTAATAAGTTATGCGGTAAAAAAGAGGTGTCCAGTGACAGCCGGTGTACGTCAGGGCGCACATAGCGGATAAAGGTCGAAAAGTAGACTGCCAGCGCACCGCTTGATGCCGGGCCAATGATGTAGAGGCTACGCGAGCCGTCAGCTAAGTGGCTGGCAGCCTCATCAAAGTCTTGAGCAGAGATGCTTTCCGAAGAGTCATAGAGATTGTTAACCACATCATGGATGTGGGAGTCGAACATCGGTTCATTTTCTATTTCCATCCCATTATTGGCCGCTTCTAACGGGTAGGGATGTCGCGCTGTTTCCAATGAATTAACAACGGCAATTTTAAACCGGGTATAACCTAAAAATCCGATTTTATTAAGAAAACGGCCAATGGTTGCCTTACTGACCCCACAAGTATTGGCAATATCAGTGATCCCGTAATAGGACAATTCCTTGAAGATCCGCTCGATATAACCGGCAACCTTCAGTTCTGATTCGGGTAGATGCTGCAGTAGGGCCACCTTTTCTTTGTAATCTGCAAGATTCAGGACTTCTGCATCTGGCATAAGTACCTCTTTTTCAGGTGGTTTTTAGTATTGTATTTTGGGAAGAAAGATTTCCCGTTCTCCAATCCATAAGAGCAGGGCAGAATCGGAAAAGCAGAAAATCTCGAACCGCAGTTATAACAAAACATCGCCTTCTAAGGAATAAAGATGATTGCACTACTCTCGGTCCCCATCGTCATCGGCGCGGGTTACTTAGTTATAAAAAAGTATCACACCTCCGCGGTGCTCTTTTTAACCGGCCTTTTAATGATGGCGTTAGGAGAGTTATTCGGCCATAGCGGTTTCCTGCCTAAGGGCCTCGCTTCATCCGGCAGCCAAGTGATCGATCTTTTCCTTATTATTAAATACTTTAGCTCCACTACCTTGGGTAACTTGGGGCTTATCATCATGTCAGTGGGCGGCTTTTCTAAATACATGAACCATATCGGCGCGTCCGATGCCATGGTCAGAGTGACCACCAAGCCGCTGTCTTACATCAAAAATCCCTATGTGATTTTGTCTCTGACCTACTTGCTAGGCCAGGTACTGAACATTTTTATTCCCAGCGCCGTGGGCTTGGCCATGCTGTTGCTGGTGGCACTATATCCCGTTCTCGTTAACGTCGGCTGTTCACCGGCCAGTGCCGCCGCGGTTATTGCCACCACCGCCTGCCTGGATTTAGGGCCCGCCTCTGGCGCTTCTAACAAAGCGGCTGATGTGATTGGCATCGATGCCGCCACCTACTTTGTGCAGCACCAGCTTGCCTATGCACCGGTGGTGATGATTGTCATCGCGCTGCTGCATTATGTGTCGCAGGCTTATTTTGATAAACGCGACTCTAAGCTCGGTAATCTTAAAGCCGTTAATGTGGATAAAGAGGATAAAAAGGCATCACCTAATTGGTTCGCCATTCTGCCGATATTGCCCTTGGCGCTGCTGCTGACCTTCAGCAAATATGCGGTGGCCTCCATCCACATGGACGTGATAACCGCCATGTTCCTGAGCCTGTTCATTTCCATGATCTGCCAGTACCTCTACCAGCGTGACGGCAAGGCAGTTGCACAGTCGCTGTCGGTTTACCTGCAAGGTATGGGCGCCATTTTTGCGTCGGTGGTATCTCTTATTATCGCCGCCCAAACCTTTGTGGCGGGCCTTAAAGCCATGGGCTTTATCGACCTGTTATTGTCGACCTCGCAGCATTTAGGCTTTGGTTATCTGGCCATCACTATTGTGCTGATTGCCATTATCGGCGTCACCGCGATTTTGTCCGGCTCCGGCAACGCCGCCTTCTTTAGTTTCTCAAGCCTGGCCCCAGGGGTTGCTGCCCAAGCTGGGGTGAGCACCGCCGTTATCGCCATGCCAATGCAGCTGGCTGCGGGCCTGTTCCGCTCATTTTCGCCGGTTTCAGGTGTCGTGATCGCTTGCGCGGGGGTGGCTGACATTTCCCCTATGGATTTGGTCAAACGTACCGCCCTGCCAATGATTGGCGGTATTTTAACCCTCATTATTTTGTGTAGTCTGGGAGTCTGAGCATGTCCGTGCCGTCACTTAATGTGTCTATTTTTGATTCCGCGGTGTACTCACCCTTGTTTAGCTACCCGCCAATGCACGAGCTTTGGTCTGATACGGCCATGGTACAAGCCTGGTTAGATTACGAAATTGCGCTGGCATCGGCGCAGGCCCAGCTTGGGGTGATACCGCAAGCTGCGGCAGACGCCATTGCCAAGGCAGCCCGCCTTGAACACATCGACTGGCAGCAGCTCGCCGACGACACCCGCAAGGTGGGTATGGCCGTCAAACCGGTGGTTGACCAAGTTGCCGCCGCCGGTAACGAGCAAGTAAAGCACTACCTGCACTGGGGCAGTACCACCCAAGATTTACTCGATAGCGGCCAGGCCATGCGCTTAGCTAAGGCCTTAGCGCTTATCAAAATGCAGCTGCAGCAGGTGATAAAACAGCTGGCAGCCATGGCAAATACCCACCGCCATACCCTGATGGTGGCCCGCACCAACGCTCAGGATGCGTCGCCCAGCACCTGGGGCTTTCATGTGAGCGGCTACCTCAGTGAATTTTGCCGCCACTACCAACGCCTGGCCCAGATCACCCCAAGAGCCACCACCGGTATGTACGGTAGCGCTATTGGCAACCTGTCATCTGCCGGCCCAAACGGTATTGCCATTCGCAACCTGTTACTGGACAAACTGGGTTTGCCAAGGCCGGTTGGCCAATGGAATGCCAGCCATGACAGCTTGGTGGAAGTAATACAGTTTTTTGCCTTGGTGCATGGCTCATTGCAGCGTATCGCTAACGACGTCGAGCTGATGAGCCGCGCCTCTATCGCTGAATTGCGTGAAGGCGAAGAAGGCGGCGGCTCTAGCACCATGCCCCATAAAGCCAACCCCAGGGCAGCGAACAGCATTCAAGCCATGGCTCGCCTGGGTTGGATGTACGCGTCCAGTGCGCCCAACATGCTAGACCAAACCGATGTACGCTCATCGGCTGCGCGAATGCTGGACTGGTCCTTACTGCCAGAGTCTTGCCTGGCGGTGTCAGGTGCCCTGCACCGGGGTGAAAAAATGCTTACCCACTTGCACGTTAATAGCGAGCAAATGCGAGAGAACTTTAAAGCCTCCCGCCACCTTATTATGTCGGAGTCGGTAATGATGAAGGTGGCCGACAAGGTAGGCCGCGACCAAGGCTACCGGCTGGTCAAAGAAGCCATTGCCCGTCATCAAGACAGCAGCATGCAGCTGGAAGACATTTTGCTCACGTCTCCCGAGCTGATGCAGTATTTCAGTTACGACGAGCTAAAAGCCGCTTGCGACCCCGCCAACCATTTGGGCGCCAATGACGCCTTAATTGACGAAGCGCTGGCCTTTGCCAAAGTTTTACTCGATTAACGAAAAAGTGCTCAATTAACGCCCTTTTCGCGTCTTTTAAGGTTTTTTAACGGCAGGTTATTTTTTATGGGGTTTTTCATTAAAAGCCCCATTTTTATGTGATCAAGATCACTTTAGCTGCCGTGAATGGTTGTCTTTTATGCGGCTTCCACCCAATTTGCTGCGCTTCGCTCGCAGCGCTCCCACAACGGGGTTGAGCTTTTTCTACGGCAGTACCCATGAACATTAAAACAAAGCAACTTTTGAACATCGCCAGCATGACCTTCTGGAGTATGTTCGCCAGCTATACCTTTGCCGGTATCCTCATTGTTTTTCTCACCATGCCAGTGGCCCAGTCTGGCCTTGGCCTGAACGACCATGACGCCTATATGCTTTACGGCGTGGTGCAAGCCATGGGTTACATACTGCCAGTTGTCGGCGGATACCTTGCGGATAAAGTGCTGGGAGTCAGGCGCGCCATGAGCTACGGCGCCTGTATTCTGGCCTTTGGTTTTCTGGCCCTGGTGATTAGCACCCATGCCTTTACCGGCAATATGCGCCAAGCCTTTTTCCTCGCTTATGCGCTGGTGCCTTTGGGCAGCTCTTTGTACATGGGTACAGCGTCAGCGCTGATTGGCCGTATCTTCAAAGACGACGAGCATTCATCCAAGCGCGCGATGACGGTGTACTACATCACCATTAACGTGGGCTCAATGTTGGGTATTGGCTTAGCCCCTTATCTATTGCATTCAAGCTTTGGCCCGATGTCGGTATTTTTGGTGGCCTTTGTCGGCAAGTTTATTGCCTGGCTCAACTTTGCCCTGCGCCGTAAGCTCTACGACGATGTAATGCACGGCGAAGATGCCATGCCTATTGGCATGAAAAAGCTCGGCATTTTAGTGCTTTATTGTGCGGTGGCTTACTTTGTTACCTGCTTCCTGTTCTCCCACGCACATCTGTCGTTCTACCTGATCGGCGCTGCTATCGTGGTGACCTTGCTGGTTTATTTGCTGAAGACCCTGAATTTGAGCGGTGAGATCCGTTCCAAACAGATGTTGTCTATTTACCTGCTGTTAGCGGTATTTGCCTTCTTTGTGCTCTACGCGCAAATGAACACCAGCCTCATTCTGTTCACCAAGAACAATTCCGACCACAAACTGCTGGGCTTTACCCTGTATCCGGCGTCATTCCAGCTGATTAACCCCATTGCCATTATTTTAATTGGCAGCTTTATTTCGAAAATCTACAAGCGCTTCCCGCAGTTCAATATCCCTTACCAGTTTTCGGCGGGCTTGCTGTTGGGCGCACTGGGTATCTTCTTTTTGTACCTGTCGGGTTTTTCCGAACACAACGGCTTGGTCAGCGGCAACTTTGTTGGCCTGGCGTACTTCACACTGACCATTTCGGAGCTACTGATAAGCGCCATCGGCCTGTCGATGATTTCGCTCTATTGCGAAATGGAAATGATGGCCTTTGCCATGGGTGTGTTCTATCTGGTGGTCTCGCTGGCCAACCTGGTATCTGGCAAGCTCAGTGACTTCGTCGCTTTGCCAGAGAAAAAAGTAGCACCACAATTAACGCTGCCGATTTACACCCACTTTTATTCCTACCTGGCGCTGGCCTCGCTTATTTTTGGGGTGCTGTTTTTTGCGGCATCACACCGCTTTAACAAGCGTTTTGCCCGCCGAGGAATTGCACTGCCGTAACGACGCCTAAACTTTAGCCAGCAATTGGATCAATCCCGTAACGCAGTGTCCAGTTGCATCTTTTTTAGGCTCCGGTAGTCTGTGCGAACAGCGTTTTTTTGCGTTAACAAATTAACAAGCCTGGTTGGCGTCAACGTCAACCAGGCTTGTGTGGTTTCTTGGCCAAGCTATGTATAACTTTCCTAAAGTAATTCAATGTTCTGGCTGATTTTTCCGTCTTAAACGGTGCACTTTAAATGCAGAAGGTTTCAGGAACACGCCTCCAACGGGCCGCCTGGCTAGGGCTAACACTGGTATTACTGGCTGGTTGCTCAGCACCGGCCCGTAAAAAACCCGAGTTTCAACTTCGAAACGAAGCGCCTCTGGCAGGGTTACCCACCAACGCGCCGGGCTGGCCCGCTGCCGATTGGTGGCACACCTTTAACGACCCCCAGCTCAACAGCCTAATGGCCCGCGCCATCTCTGATGCGCCCAGCCTGCAAACGGCGCTGGCGCGGTATCAGCAAGCCATGGCCGAAGCCGGCTACAAAAGGGCGGATAAAAACCCGGAGCTAAAGGCCTCGGGTAACCTGGGCGCCGGGGTAAGCCACTACGATATCGACACTGACGGCACCGATACCAGCGACACCAGCAACGTGCTGGCCGGCGTTGGCATGCTTAACTTCAGCTGGGACCTGGACCTGTGGGGCAAAAAAGAAGCGATATTGATGCAAGCCATCGATACCGCCCATGCCCAAAAGGCCAGCCAAGCCGCGGCCCTTGCCTCTTTGCAATACAACTTGGCGAGCCTTTATTTTAATTGGCAAACCGAAGCTGCCCGGCTGAACGTTCTTAAAAACAGTGCTGCTGTAGCCCGTGAATACTTGCGGGTAGTCAAAGTGCGCATTAATGCCGGCGTTGAAGAAGACAGCAGTCTTGATAAAGCCAGGGCGCAACTGGCACAAATTCGCCAACAGCAAGCCATGCTCGAAGGCCAGCAGCGCATTTATCACGCGCAAATTGCCGCCTTAATGGGGGTTAGCGAAGAAGAGCTGGGCCCGTTAACAGCCAAAGCGTTGCCGAAGCCAGCCGGTTCAGTGCCGCAAAATGCCAAGCTGGGCCTTATTGCCCGCCGCCCCGACATCGTGGCGGCACGTTGGCAGGTTGAAGCCGCCAACCAAGGCATTAACGAAGCCCGGGCCTATTTCTACCCCGATGTTAGCCTTTCCGGCATTGGCGCTTTGCTCAAAGTCTTCCCGGCCCTTGGTTCTAGCACCGATGTAACCGGTGCTGTGGGTAACGTTGGCCCAGCCATTAGCTTGCCCCTCTACAACGGCGGCCGCCTTGATGCCGGGTTGGCATCAAGCGATGCCAAACGCAACACCGCCATTGCCAGTTACAACCAAACCGTGGTTGAAGCGGCGGGTGACGTGGCGCAAGCCGTGCTGACTATCGAGCAGTTAGCCAACGCTTCAAAAGAGCTTAATAAACAATGGCAAGCGGCCGACTCCCAGCTTATCCGCGCTAAGGCTCGGGTAGAAAAAGGGGTTGATGACCCTCGCCAAGCCCTGTCTGCCGAACTCAGCCTTAACAACGAAAGCGACAGCCGTATTCAACTGCAAGCCCAGCGCCTTGGCGCCCAGTTGCAGCTTATTCACCAATTGGGTGGCGGCTATCAAGGCCCCGCGCCAGACGCCTACACCACCACCAAAACTTCTGCCTCTGAGGACGTGAAATGACAGAGCAGCAAAACACCGAACAACAGCAGCCGCAGGAAGAAAAGGCCAATAACAGCAAGCGCCGCAAGGTACTGGGCACTATTGCGATTATTTTTGTGCTGCTAGGGGCAGGCTGGTACGCCTATGACCGGCTGGTTTTGGCCTATGAAGCCGAAACCGAAGATGCCTATGTCAATGGTGACCAAATTAGCATTTCCAGCCGCAGTAACGGTACCGTAACCGCCGTTTATGCCGACAACACCGACCTGGTGAAAAAAGGCCAGCTGCTGGTAAAACTGGACCCGGTTGACACCCAGGTGCAATTGGCCCAAGCCAAAGCCAAATTGGGCGAAGCGGTGCGCCAAGCCCAAGCCAGCATTGCCCAAGCTAACGAAGCCGACGCGGCAGTGGTGCAAAACAAAGCCAGTTACGACCGCGCTTTAGCCGACTACCAACGCCGCGAACCGCTGTTAGCGCAGCGCGCCGCCGCCAAAGAAGACGTCGATTCTGCCCGCCGGCAAATGGAAGCGGCCAAAGCGGCGTACGAGCAAGCCAAGGCCAGTGCCCGCGCTGCCCACGTCGCCGTAGACGGCATGACTGTGAAGCAATTTCCCAGCGTAGAGCAGGCCAAAGCCAGCTACGTGAGCGCCTGGATAGACAACAAACGCCACGTGATTTTGGCCCCCGCCGACGGCTACGTGGCCAAGCGCAACGTGCAAGTTGGCCAGCACATTCAAGCCGGGCAAACCCTGCTGACCGTGGTGCCGCTGCATCACACCTGGATTGATGCCAACTTCAAGGAAACCCAGATAGCCCACCTGCGGGTTGGCCAGCCGGTAACCATTGAAGTCGATGCCCACAGCGATATGACCTATCACGGTAAGGTGCAGGGTTTGGCAGCCGGTACCGGTAGCGTGTTCTCGCTGCTGCCGGCAGAAAACGCGACCGGTAACTGGATCAAAGTAATTCAGCGCCTGCCGGTGCGTATTGCCATTGACCAAGCCGATCTCGATAAAAAGCCGTTGCAGTTAGGCCTTTCAACCACCGTAACCGTTGATACACACGACCGCTCTGGCGCGGCACTTGCCACCAAGGCGGTGGATCAGATGGTCATGGGTACAGACATCTATCAAGGCCAGCTAGCAGCAGCCGATGCCGACGCCCAAAGCGTGATTAACGCCAACCTGGTGGCCAATGACTAACTTCTTTAACCGAGAGCAAAGCGGCGAGCCACTGCACGGCCCGTCGCTGATTGCCCTAACCGCCGGGGTGGCGCTGGCCACCTTTATGGAGGTGCTGGACATCTCCATCGTTAACGTATCGGTGCACACCATTGCCGGTAACGTTGGGGTGAGCGCCTCGGAAGGTACCATGGCCATCAGCGCTTATTCGCTGGCCAGCGCCATTATGCAGCCGTTAACCGGCTGGATAGCACGCCGCTTCGGCGAAGTGCGTACCTTTGCCTTCTCGGTTGGGCTGTTTGTGCTGTTTTCCTTTATGTGTGGCTTGTCGACCAGCATGGATATGCTGATCTTCTTCAGGCTGCTGCAAGGGGCGGTATCGGGGCCGATGGTGCCGCTGTCGCAAACGCTGCTAATGAACAACTACCCGCCGGAGCGAAGGCCTATTGCCTTGGCACTGTGGGTCATGATGGTGGTAATAGCGCCGGTATTTGGCCCGATATTGGGGGGCTGGATAACCGACAACTTCTCCTGGCCGTGGATCTTCTTCATCAATATTCCGGTGGGGATCTTCGCGCTGGTGGTCACCATGAGCCTGCTGCGAAAACGCGAAACCAAAACCGAACATTCCCCAATTGATGCCATCGGTTTGGTGCTGCTAACCGTGGGTGTGGGCTCGTTGCAGTTCATGCTGGATAACGGTAACGACAAAGACTGGTTCTCGTCTAACCTCATCACCACCCTGGCGGTCATCGCGGTGGTGTGTATCACCTTCCTTATCGCTTGGGAGCTGATGCACAAAAACCCGGTTATCGACCTAAAGCTGTTGGGCCGGCGCAACTTTTTAGCTGGCGTGGTGTGTTTGTCAGCCGGGATGTTCGCCTTTTTCGGCGGCACCGTGGTACTGCCTACCTGGCTGCAAACCACCATGGGCTACACCGCCACCTGGGCCGGTTTTGCAGTAGCGCCGGTGGGGCTGGCGGCCATTTTTATGTCGCCGATAATCGGTGCCAACCAGCACAAGTTTGACTTGCGGGTGCTCAACACCCTCGGCTTTGCCATTTTTGCCATCTCCATGTTCTGGATGGCAACCGCCTCCACCACCATGAGCTTTGACCACGTGGCCTTGCCGCGTTTGGTACAAGGTTTTGGTATTGCCATGTTCTTTGTGCCGGTTAACCAGATCATTTTGTCTGGCCTACCACCCGAAAAACTGGCATCGGCGTCGGGCATGTCGAACTTCTTTCGAACCCTGGCAGGCTCGGTTTCCACGGCGGTCAGTACCACCCTTTATGACCACAGAACCATCTTCCACCATGCCACCCTAGTACGGCATGTTCAGGAAGGTGACCCCAACACCGAAGCCTATCTCAATACCATTGAGCAAAGCGGTATGCCCAGTCAGTCAGCCGATGCCTACGTAAACCATATGGTTAACCTGCAGGCGCAAACTCTGGCTCTTAACGACATTTTCTGGATGTTTGGCATCATTTTCCTGGCCATTACCGTGATCATTTGGTTTGCCAAGCCGCCCTTTGGGGCCGGTGGTGGCGGTGGACACTGACAGAAAAAAGGGTCTTCGGACCCTTTTTTGTTGGCTATCAGTTGCTTGGCTCTTAGACTTTGGCGTTATGGTTAAGCGAAATACAGGCGAGGACGATGTCTGAACTCAAAAGGCCCCAGCTGGCACTACCCAATGGTGAACGCAAATTACTGCTGCATTCGTGCTGCGCGCCATGTTCTGGGGAGGTAATGGAAGCCCTTCACGCCAGCGGCATCGATTACACCATTTTCTTCTACAACCCCAACATTCATCCGGCCCGTGAGTACTTGCTGCGTAAAGAAGAAAATATTCGTTTTGCCGAGCAGCACAAGGTGCCTTTTGTCGATGCCGACTACGACACCGACAACTGGTTTGAGCGTGCCAAAGGTATGGAGTGGGAGCCAGAGCGGGGCGAGCGCTGCACCATGTGCTTTGATATGCGCTTTGAACGCACCGCCCTTTATGCCCATGAACACGGATTTAATGTCATCTCCAGCTCCCTTGGTATCTCACGCTGGAAGAACATGGAGCAAATTAATGGCTGCGGCCACCGCGCTGCCGCACCCTACGACGGCATGGTGTACTGGGACTACAACTGGCGCAAAGGCGGCGGCGCTGCCCGGATGGTCGAAATAAGTAAACGCGAGCATTTCTATCAGCAAGAGTACTGCGGCTGTGTGTATTCATTACGCGACACCAACCAGCACCGCAAAGCCCAAGGGCGCGATATTATCAAGCTGGGCGTGAAGTATTACGGCGACGAATAACAGCGGGCAGGATTAAGGTTATGGCAAGTCTGTTCTGGTTTTTTTTAGCCATTTACGTGGCCATTTTTATCGGCTATTTGCTGCTGCGAAAACAGGGCGGCTCAGCCCTTAATTACCTCATGGCGCTGCTGGCGATAGTACCGCTTTTTGCCAGCCACTATTGGCATGCCTTTATTGCCAGCTTTGCCACGGCGCTACTGATGGTGGTGGTAGAGAGCGCGCTGGAGAAGCGCCGCGGTGGCCACGGCGCAGCCGTGGGCATGATAGTGATACTGCTCGGTATTCTCTTTATCAGCATCTTGCTGCATGTTATTCAGCGCGCCAGCGGCTGGTTGCTGGGCCTTGAGCCCATCAAGCTGCTGGGTGAAAACTGGTCAGCAATGGAGCTGGCACTGTATCTTATTGCCGTTGCGGCAGCGGTGAATTTTGGCGTGAAATCGCGGCTGGCAAAAGACGAAAAGAACCAAAAGGGCTTTTATGAAATGCAGGTACTGCCGCTTTTTATGCTGGCATTGCTACCGGCTTTTAGCCCCGTTTACTGGCTGGCTTTTGCCCTAAGCCTGCTGTTGGCGCTAACCATTTATGGCCTGTCTTACCTGATTTTGGGGTCGCACTCACAGGCCACAAACGTGCGCCGGTTAATGCTGAAATTTTACCTGGCAATGACCTTGGTTGGCGCTGCCATGGAGCTTGCCAGGACCCTGGCTGCCTAATACTGGCATAAGCTGATAAAATCCCTTTTTTACAACAGATACTCTTGTTATGCGACGCGGTAACCTTTTTATAGTGTCAGCCCCTAGCGGCGCCGGTAAATCCAGCCTGATTAAAGCGCTTTTGGAGCGCCACAGCGTGGATAAATCGATGGCGGTTTCCATTTCCCACACCACCCGCAACAAGCGCCCTGGCGAACAGCACGGCGTGCATTATCACTTTGTAACGGTTGACGATTTTAAAGATCTCATCGAACAAGGTGCCTTTTTCGAATGGGCGGAAGTGTTCGATAACTTCTACGGCACCTCCAGGCTGGCAGTGGAAGAGCAGCTGGAAAACGGCATCGACGTTTTTTTGGATATCGACTGGCAAGGCGCCCGCCAGGTGCGGCTGATGATGCCGCAGGCGATTGGCATTTTTATTATGCCGCCCAGCACCGAAGAGCTTGAAAAACGCCTGATAGGCCGCGGCCAAGACAGCAGCGAAACCATCGCCAAACGGATGCATGAAGCGGTATCCGAGATGTCGCATTTTGACGAATACGACTACCTGCTGATTAACGACGATTTTGAAATCACCCTAGACCGGCTGCGCGCTGTGGTGCTTTCTGCCCGTCAAACCTTGGAAAATCAGCGCCAAGCCAATGCAGCACTGCTGGACGCCTTATTGGCGGTTAAGTAAACTAGCAGGCTACCTTCGAAAGTCTTGTTTTGCCTGATGGGAGTAAATTATGGCTCGTGTAACCGTTGAAGACGCCGTCGATAAAGTCGGTAACCGTTTTGACCTGGTGCTGTTGGCCGCTCGTCGCGCCCGCCAAATTGCCACTCAGGGTAAAGACACTTTGGTCGATCCTGAGAACGATAAAGCCACCGTTATTGCCCTTCGCGAAATCGAAGAAGGCCTGATTGACGTTGCTAGGCTTGACGCGGAAGACGCCCGCATGCAAAAAGAGCAGGAAGCTGCTGAACTGGCTGCCGTATCTGCTATCGCTAACGGTTCCCTGGAATAAGTCGCATACCAAGGGGCCGCGGTGTATCTATTTGAGGGCTTGAAAGGGCGTCTAACCAGTTATCTGGACCCGGCGCAGGTGGATCTCATCAGGCAGGCCTATGTGCTGGCCCGGGACGCTCACGAAGGGCAGTCTCGTACCTCTGGCGAGCCCTACATCACCCACCCCGTTGCGGTGACCGGTATCTTGGCGGACATGCGGCTCGACCACGAGACCCTGTGTGCCGCCTTGATGCACGACACCATCGAAGACACCCCTGTTACCAAAGAACAAATTGCCGAACAGTTTGGCGACGCCGTGGCTGAATTGGTGGAAGGGGTTTCCAAGCTCGACAAAATCAAATTCAATTCCAAGGAAGAAGCGCAAGCCGAGAACTTTCGCAAGATGATCATGGCCATGACCCAAGACATCCGCGTCATTCTGATTAAATTGGCTGACCGCACCCACAATATGCGTACTCTCGGTGCCCTTCGCCCCGACAAAAAGCGCCGTATTGCCCGGGAAACCTTGGAAATTTACGCACCGCTTGCCAACCGCCTTGGTATCCACAACATCAAAAACGAGCTCGAAGAGCTGGGTTTTGAAGCGCTCTATCCTATGCGCCAACGGGTACTAAAAGAGTCGGTCAAGCGCGCTACCGGCAACCGTAAGCAGCTGATTAACAACATCCAAGATGCCGTGAGTGGCCGCTTGGAAGAGTTGGATATCAAGGGCGAAGTAAAGGGCCGGGAAAAACACCTCTATTCGCTCTATAACAAGATGCGCAACAAGGAACTGCAGTTCCACGAAGTGATGGACATCATCGCTTTTCGCATCATCGTTAAAGACCTCGACACCTGTTATCGGGTGCTGGGGGCGATGCACAATCTGTACAAGCCCAAGCCTGGCCGCTTTAAAGATTACATCGCCATACCTAAGGCCAACGGCTATCAGTCCCTGCACAGCACCTTAGTGGGCCCCCATGGCGTGCCCATTGAAATTCAGATCCGCACTGAAGATATGGATCTGATGGCTGACCGCGGTGTGGCGGCGCACTGGCTTTATAAGAAAGACGGTGAAAACTCCGGCACCACCGCCCAGGTACGGGCGCGGCGCTGGATGCAAAGCTTGCTGGACTTGCAGCAAAGTGCCGGTAACTCCTTCGAATTTATCGAGAACGTTAAAAGTGACCTGTTCCCGGATGAAATTTACGTTTTCACCCCGGAAGGGCGCATTCTCGAACTGCCGGCCGGTGCCACACCGGTCGACTTTGCCTATGCGGTGCACACCGACGTTGGCCATAGCTGTGTTGGCGCGCGGGTAGACCGCCAGCCTTACCCGCTGTCCATGCCGCTGGAAAACGGCCAAACCGTGGAAGTGATCACCAGCCCTGGCGCCAGGCCCAATGCAGCTTGGCTCAACTTTGTGGTTACCAGCCGGGCCCGGGCGAAAATCCGTTCGCACCTCAAACTGCTCAAATCAGAAGAAGCCATTGTTTTGGGCAGGCGTTTGCTGAGCCACGCCTTGGGCGGCACCAAAATTGAAGATTTGGATAGCGACAAGGTGCAAGCGGTATTGCAAAGTACCCACAGCGACAGCTTTGATGACCTGCTGGCCAACATTGGCTTGGGCAATGCCATGAGCATTGTGGTGGCGCGCCGCCTGCAAGAAAACGACGGCAGCGAAGACGACAGTGCCAAAAAGGCGCCCAGCACTGGCCGCAACAAGCTGCCTATTCGCGGCGCCGAAGGCATGTTGGTGAGCTTTGCTAGGTGCTGCCGCCCCATTCCTGGCGACCCTATTGTTGCCCACATGAGCCCGGGTAAAGGGCTGGTGGTGCATGTGGAAAGTTGCCGTAACATCGCCGGTTATCAGTCAGACCCGGTGCGCTACATTCCGGTGCAGTGGGAACAAGGCGTGGAAGGGGAGTTTATTACCGAACTGCGGGTAGATATCCTGAACCACCAAGGCGCCCTGGCAACCTTGACCTCGGCCATTTCCGGCACCGGCGCCAGCATTCAAAACCTCAGCACCGAAGAGCGTGACAGCCGTCTGTATTCGATTTTTGTGCAGCTCACCACCCATAACCGGGTGCATCTGGCCAGCGTTATTCGCCACATCCGTAAAGTACCGGAAGTGGTACGGGTATCCCGGGTGAAACGGGGATGAGCCCGGAACGCTTTGCCCGCATTAAGGCGGTGCTGGCCAAGCGCCAGCCTGATTTAACGGTTTGTATGGAAGAGGTGCACAAGGCCCATAACCTTAGCGCCGTAGTACGCACCGCCGATGCCATTGGCATTCATGAAGTGCACGCCATCTTTCCGACCAAAGGCGTGCGCATGCGCCCCCATACTGCTGGCGGCAGCCTCAATTGGGTAAAGGTTCACCGCCACCCCGGTATTGAAGAAGCGGTTGGCGCCCTGCGTAACCAAGGCATGCAAATCGTTGCCACCAATTTGTCGGAAAAAGCCAAAGATTTTCGCGATATCGACTACACCCGGCCCACGGCGTTACTGGTGGGGCAAGAGCTACAAGGGATCAGTGAAGCCGCTCTTAACCTTGCCGACCACCATGTGGTGATCCCGATGCTGGGTATGGTGCAATCGTTAAATGTGTCAGTCGCCAGTGCCCTTATTCTTTATGAAGCCCAGCGCCAACGGCAAATTGCCGGCATGTACGAAGCAAGCCGCCTGCCACAAGCGCAGTGGCAACGCCTGCTGTTTGAACGCGGTTATCCGCAACTGGCACGCCAGTGCCAGCGCAAGGGTTTGCCCTACCCGATGATTGACGACGCCGGCGAAGTGCAGGCCGATGCCAACTGGTGGCAGCAAATGCGCAGTGCCAACGCAGCCATGGAGGCATAAGTGTGGCGCCAGATCTTGGCTTAATCACCCCCATTAACACCCTCAAAGGGGTCGGCCCTAAGGTGGTGGAAAAGCTAGAGCGCCTTGGCCTTCGCACCATCCCCGACCTGTGGTTCCACCTGCCACTACGTTACGAAGACCGCACCCGTATTTGCCCCATCGCTGACCTGTTGCCGGGCATGCACATTGCCATCATGGCTGAGGTGCTAAAGGCGGAAATTGTTTATGGCCGGCGGCGCATGATGGTGGTTACCGTTGCCGACGCCTCGGGCTCGGCCACCCTGCGGTTTTTTAATTTCTCCGCCGCCCAGAAAAATAGCTTCAGCCCTGGCAAATGGGTGCGAGCCTTTGGCGAGATCCGTACCGGTAAAGTGCGCTTTGAAATTATCCACCCCGAATACAAATTGCTGGACGAAGGCAAAGAGCCTGACCTTGAGGAAAGCCTAACCCCGGTCTACCCCACCACCGAAGGGCTGCGCCAACAAACCTTGCGCAGCATTGTCGAACAGGGCCTTGATTACCTGTCGGATGCGATCCCGGAACTGATACCGCCGCTGTTAAATCCCCATAAGCTGCCGTTGGTGCAGGCGCTGCGTATTGTGCACCGGCCGCCACCGGACGTGTCGCTCGAGCTGTTAGAAGAAGGCCAACACCCGGCCCAGCAGCGGCTGGCATTGGAAGAATTACTGGCGCAGCAATTGTCACTTTTAAAACTGCGGGCCCACCATCAACACCACCAAGCGGTAGCCTTAACGGCAAAAGGCGACTTGGAGCAGCAGTTTTTGGCGGCGCTGCCTTATACGCCAACCGGCGCCCAAAGCCGGGTGGTTAACGATGCCTATCAAGACTTGGCCCAGCAAAAGCCGATGATGCGGCTGGTGCAGGGCGACGTTGGCGCAGGTAAAACTCTGGTAGCAGCGCTAACGGCGCTAAGGGCCATCAGTAACGGCTACCAAGTGGCGCTGATGGCGCCCACAGAAATTCTGGCCGAGCAACACGCGCTGACCTTCAGCCAATGGTTCGCGCCGCTCGGTATTGGCGTTAGCTGGTTGGCCGGCAAGCTAAAAGCCAAGGCAAAAGCCCAAGCCCTTGAAGCACTGGCCAGCGGTGCCAGCCAACTGGCGGTGGGCACCCACGCCCTTTTTCAAAACGACGTCGACTTTGCCAACCTGGCGTTAGTGATTATTGACGAGCAGCATCGCTTCGGGGTGCATCAGCGGCTAACCCTGCGCGAAAAAGGCCGCCAGGGCGAACATTACCCGCATCAATTAATCATGACCGCCACCCCCATTCCCCGCACCTTGGCCATGGCTGCCTACGCCGATTTAGACAGCTCTATCATCGACGAGCTGCCGCCCGGCCGCACCCCGGTTACCACGGTGGCAGTACCGGACGGTCGCCGCGAGCAAGTGGTAGCCAGAGTAAAAGACGCCTGCCTTGAAGGCCGCCAAGCCTACTGGGTTTGCACCTTGGTTGAAGAATCCGAGGTCCTGGAAGCACAAGCCGCCGAAGCCACTGCCGAGGCGCTTAAGGCGGCGCTACCCATGCTGAAGGTTGGCTTGGTACATGGCCGTATGAAAAGCGATGAAAAGCAGCAGGTGATGGCCGCTTTTAAGGCCGGTGAGCTGAATTTGCTGGTGGCCACCACCGTTATTGAGGTGGGGGTTGATGTGCCTAATGCGTCTCTTATGATCATCGAAAACCCAGAGCGCCTGGGGCTGGCCCAGCTACACCAGCTAAGGGGCCGGGTTGGCCGGGGCAGCACCGCGTCGCACTGCGTACTGCTCTATCATGCGCCGCTCTCCCCCACCGCCACCGCGCGGCTTGGGGTGTTGCGCGACTCCAACGACGGCTTTGTGATTGCCCAGCGCGATTTGGAAATTCGTGGCCCCGGCGAGCTCCTTGGCACCCGCCAAACCGGCGTGGCAGAGCTGCGCATCGCCGACCTAGTGCGAGACGCGCACCTGCTACCGAAAGTACAACATGCTGCCCAGCAAATGCTGCGCGACCACCCCGCCACCGCCGACGCCCTCATTAACCGCTGGCTAGCAGGCCGCGAAAGTTATGCCAATGCATAAAAAAGCCCGGCCTTGGCCGGGCTTTTTAGTGTTATTCCGCCTGATATTGCCATTTGGCATCAAGGCAGGCTTGGTCGGTACAGGCCACTGGCATTGGCCCTTTTTCCGGTTGCTGGCCCTTACTCCACAGTAAAAAGCGCCCGGCACCGTTATGGACGATATCGCGTTGAAAGAACTCTAGCATGTCGGTCAGGCTGAGCTCGTTCACGGCTTTAACCAGTTGTTGGCGCCAGTCAAAGGGCCGGTGGTTATCAATATAAGACCAGTAGCGCTCCGTTTTATCGCCAAGCTGTTTGTCGGCCTGGGTAATGCTGTTAATCAGGCCTTGTTTTTGCTCGGCAAATTGCGCTGGCGACATCCCCGCCAGCTCGATGCCAAAGGCAATCATAAAATCTTGCACCTGGCCCTCAAGGCTGTACGGGTCGGCCACCGGCGACTGGATCACAAACTGCAACGCAGGCGCTAAGCCAATGCTGGTGCTGCCCGCTTGCACCACATATCCCAGCTGTTTATCGGTGCGCAGCTTGGCGAAAAAAGGCTGGCTAATCAGCTGGCCCATCAACGCCCACTTGGCTTTGGTGTAGGCATCGCTTTGGTGCCCTTGGTAGAGGATCACCAGCGCCGAGTCATGGTGGTCAATCGTCATTTTGCGCGCCACTTCAGTGGCTGGCGGAATTTGCGCGTAGTCGAGCTGGGGCTTGGCGATGGGCTGGGCGTCACGCAGCAACAGGTTTTTCAGCGATTTACCCCAGCTTGCAGCCTCTGCTGGCGAAATATTACCGATGGCCAAGGCTTGCAGATGCAACTGGTCGCGGTAGTGCTGCACAAAGGCCATAAATTGGCGGTAATTAATTTGTTCTAAGGCTGTGGCTTTTTGCTGTGGTTGATAGGCTTGGCGCATCATCGACACCATCGCCGATGCGTAGAGCTGTTTTACCGGCCATTCTTTTGCCCGGTTACGCCAATGGCGGGCGAGTTCATCACGGTACTGGCGGAACTGCACTTGCCGCAGGCCCGGCAGGCTGAGCGCGGTCCAGATTTTATCTTCCAGCAGCGCCTGCTTTTCATCATATCCCGACAAGCCATACAGCAAGCCGTCGCGGGTGGCCGCCAAATGGTAATAGAGCCCGGCCTGACTGGCCGGATAGGCCTGCGACTCCAGCTGTTCATTCACCAAGTCGGCATAAAGGCTGTTCATTACGTTGTCTTGGAGGCTATTAATGGGCCTTTGCAGCGCAACCCGTTTTTCGGTTTTGGGTACCCGAAATTGCCGGTCTTGCAGCGCCCAGATGCTAATGCCGGGTTCTTTGACAATTTCCTGCGGCTCGGTGGCCTTGCCCGTCAGCGTTTTTACCTTAGGGTCGTCCGGCAAATAGGGGTTAGCTGGCGGCAGCGACAATTCGGCTTCAGCCTTGGCCCAGCTATCTTGCAGCGGCACACTGATTGGCTTGATGCTGTAGGGCACTTGGTAGTGGCTTTCCAGCTTATTGGTTTGAATACCGGGCAGCACCACCACTTGGCGCAGGTTTTGCGGGGTCAGTTTGGCCAGATAACTGTCGATAAGCGCCGGGTCATATTGCTGATACACAAAGCCCGCGTCCATTAAGTGGGCCGGCGGCACCTTTTGCAGGTTGCCCGCCAGGTAGTTAGCCAGAGCCAGCTCATTGGCCTTGTCTTGGAAACGAAAATCGAGGTTACCGGCCTTACGCAGCTCATTAAAGAAGTCGGGCGTTACCCCTTCGTTTTTGATGCGATGCAAATAGGCAAAGGTGGCAGCTGTAATATCATCAACATGCTTGGCGCCCTTGTCGGTCAGGCTAAAATTGATGCTGAAAATTTCATAGTCATCCGGGCCGGCATGGTTCACCGACATACTATCAACCCAGCCGCTTTCCTTAAGGGTGGTATAAAGGCTGCCCGGCGCGGCATTAGAGAGCATTGACGCCAAGTAATCCAAGGGTTTGGCCAGGAAGTACGGGTCACTGGAAGGCACCGGGAAGCGCAGCATCAGGGTGCGAAAATCTTTTATCGGCGCAATGTCGATGCGTACCCCCAGCTGGTCCGGTAAAAAGGCCGGCTCAAGGGTTGTTAGCGGGTTGGGCAGGCCTTTGGGAACCGCACTAAAGGTCGCGGTTACCTGCTTTTGTAACTCATCCAAACTGCCTTTACCCACTACCGCCAGGGTCATATTGCCAGCGTGGTAGTACTTGTCATGAAAGGCTTTTAAGTCTTGCCAGACTTTATCGCCAGGCCGGTCAGACAGGGTATTTAAGTCGCCCACCGAAAACCGCGCCGCCGGATTGGCCGGGTTGGCCGTGGCCTTTAGCACTGCATGAATGCGGCGGCCATCGTCCTTCTTCTTAAGCTGGTACTCGGAATAAACGGCGTGCTTTTCGCGCTCGACATAGGCCGGGTCCATGCTCGGGGCAATAAAAAACTGCGCAAAGCGGTCTAACGCCGGTGCCAGTTGGCCCGGGGCCACATCAAAAAAGAAGTTGGTTTCAGTTTGGGCGGTGTAGGCGTTAGTGGTGCCACCGTTAGACTCAATAAAGTGCATGTAATCGTCCACCTTCGGGTACTTGGTGGAAGAGATAAACAGCATGTGTTCTAAAAAGTGCGCCAAGCCTTCGCGGCCCTTCGGGTCGGCGGTGCTACCCACGTGCACCATTAAGGACGCCGCGGCTTTGTCAGCAGAAGGGTCAGAGGCCAATACCACTTTTAAGCCGTTACTTAAGGTCAGGTAGCGGTAATGCAGGCTATCGGCCGGGCTGGTGATAATGGTGTTTGGGTCTGGTGCAGGTGCCCTTGCCGTTTGCTGACACCCCACCAAAAAGGCGGCGAACACTATCCCAAGAGCAGCTCTTAGCACCATTGAATATTCCCATTTACTGCAAGTTGTTAAAACCATGCCACAGCTCAATTGGCCATTCCATGTTTGTAAATCCAAGGTCACAGTGCAATGCTGCCACCTTCAGCCATTCTAGCCTTTCGCTATTTTAAGGTAAGTACATGACACCCACTATCGACCTCATCTGTAAACATACCTCCATACGTAAGTTCACCGAGCAGCCGATCAGTAGCGAGCAACTGAATGCCATTTTAGATGCCGCGCAAATGGCATCAAGTTCCAGTTTTTTACAAGCAAGCTCGGTGATCCGCATTACCGACACCGAGAAAAGAGCGGCATTGGTCGAACTCACTGGCGGTCAAAAATGGGTTGGCCAAGCCGCGGAATTTCTTGTCTGGTGCGCCGATTTTCATCGCCACCAACAAATCGCCCCCAACGCCAAGCTTGGCTACGCCGAGCAGCTATTAATTGGCGCCATCGATACCGCGCTAATGGCCGAAAACGCCCTGATTGCCGCTGAATCGTTGGGCCTTGGCGGTGTCTTTATTGGTGGTATTCGCAATAACCCCGCTGAGGTAGTCAAGCTGCTTGAACTGCCCAGCCAGGTGATCCCGCTTTTTGGTCTTTGTTTGGGACATCCCAATCAGGCGCCTAGCCTGCGGCCACGGCTGCCTCGCAGCTTGGTGCTACACGAAAACGCCTACCAGCCGGACTTGGACGTTCAAAATTTGGCTAAATATGACGAAGAAGTCCGTCGCTACTACAAAGAGAGGACCGGAGCGAACAAGGCCACTTCGTGGAGCGAACAGATTGCGGGCACCTTAGAAAAGGAATCTAGACCACATATTCGCGCCTTCCTTGCAGACCAAGGGTTTCTCAATAAATAAGCATGGCGTATCGTTGCAGCGCTGCTATTGCCATGGCCAGAAACTGGCCCACAGGCAATAGTGCAAAGAGCCCAAGGACTGAGCGCCGATACACCAATAATGACAGTGGCACAGACCCCTTTTTCGCATGAAAGACATATTGCACATCACAGTCAGCAGCAACAACGGCACCCGCCACCTTGCCCTGACAGTACAGCGAAGAAAGGCCTTAATGGGCCTGGCAATCGGGTTTGTTGTGTTTCTGCTGTTGATGTTTGCCTACATCCGCTTTTTGCAGTGGCAGGCCGACAATTCCGATCAGCGCCTGGTGAAAAACCGCCAAGCGCTAACGCAATTACAGGCTGATTTAAAAACAGCCAAAAACGCTTACAACGATGCAGAAGAACAGCGGCAGTTACTGGAATCGAGTATTACCCGCAAAACCGAAGAGCTGAGCGCCGCCTCTAACCGGCTCGACGACTTAGAAGACAAGCTGGGCGGTAATATTGGTGCCGCGGCTGACGGCGGTACTTTGGTAAAACGGCTGGATTTAGCATCCATAGCCATGGGTACCCGGGAAGTCACCTTGAACTTGCTTCCCAATGGGCACCCGGTGAATTACGAGTACATCAGTTCCCCGTTTGGGATGAGGATGCACCCTATTCGAGGGCGCGAACTCTTTCATGCCGGGGACGACTTGGCGGTCAATATTGGCACTCCAGTGCACGCTACCGCAGACGGTGTAGTTGAGATTGTGAGTCATCGCCGAACCGGCTACGGCAATATGCTGCTTTTGGCCCATGCCTTCGGTTTTAAAACCCGCTACGGACACCTCAGCAAGATAGTGGTGAAACGCGGGCAGTACGTTCACAAAGGTGACCTTATTGCCTATTCGGGCAATAGCGGATCCAGCACCGGGCCACACCTGCATTACGAAGTAACTTATGCAGGTATCCCGCTGAATCCAAAACCTTTTTTGAACTGGCGATTGAACAACTACGCAAAGCTTTTTGACTTGGAGAACAAAGTGCCATGGCCATCTTTACTAGCGACAATCGAAAATCTCAGGACCCTATGGCAACCACCGTTATCGCAGCAGGCACATTCATCCGTGGCGAAATCGAACTCACCTGCAACCTTCACCTCGATGGAGAAGTTAATGGGCAAATCCAAGCCGACCACGCCATTCGTATCGGCCGGGACGGCAAAATAGTAGGCGAAACCAAGGCCGACAGCCTGGTGGTTGCCGGCAAGGTAGACGGCATTGTTGAAGCGAAAGTCGTGGAAATTGTTGAAGGCGGCTTAATTGAAGGTACCGTCTATTGCGACGAGCTTATTATCGCCAAAGGCGGCCGCTTCCTGGGTGAGTCCAAGCCGTTAAAAGAGCACGCCAGCGCCAGCAACAACATCATGCAGCTGAAATCTGACGTTAAAGATAATAAAGAGCTGGAAAAGCCCAGCGCCGACCCAGCCCTGGCTTCAAAAGCCTAAAAAAAGCGGCCTTGGCCGCTTTTTTTAATGCCCCCAACGGGTTAGCGCTGCCACGATGGCGTTTAAATCCCCGGTTTTGTCGACGGCGCCAAGCTTGATGGCTTCTTTTGGCATACCAAAAACTACGCAGCTTTGCTCGTCTTGGGCGAAGGTGCTACCACCGCTGTTATGCAGCGCTTTTAACCCCCTGGCGCCATCATCACCCATACCGGTCATGATAACGCCAAGAGCGTTGCGCCCGGCCTGACTGGCGGCGCTTCGAAACAGCACATCCACCGACGGCCGGTGCCGGCTAACCAAGGGGCCATCTTTAATCGCCACCTGGTACTGGGCACCGGAGCGCACAATCTGCATATGCAGCCCGCCCGGTGCAATTAAGGCGCGCCCCGGCAGCAGCCGGTCACCGTCTTGCGCTTCCTTGATTTCTATCTGGCTGTGGCTATTTAAGCGCTCGGCAAAGGCACGGGTAAATTTTTCCGGCATGTGCTGCACGATAGCCAACCCCGCGGTGGTAACCGGTAGCAGGGTTAACACCTGCTCCAGGGCTTGGGTGCCGCCGGTAGAAGTGCCAATCACGGCAATTTTTTCGGTGGTACGCTGATTTAATAGCTGCTTGCTGGCCAAGCTCTCTGATGGCAAGGTGCGCGCCACCGGCGCCTTGACTCTGGGCCTTGCTAACGCAGCCTGGCGAATGGCGGTAGCCAGGGTCTGGCTGTGGCTTTGCAAAAAATCCTTAAGCCCCATGCTGGGTTTGGCAATCACTTCCACAGCACCAGCCGCTAACGCCTGCAAGGTAATATCTGCGCCCTTTTCAGTTAGCGATGAGCAAATGACCACCGGCGTTGGCCGGGTCGCCATGATTTGGCGCAGAAAGGTCAGGCCATCCATACGCGGCATTTCCACATCCAGCAGCACAACATCGGGCCACTGGCGGGCCATGCGCTGCTTGGCCAGTAGCGGGTCAACCACGGCGCCTATCACTTCAATGTCTTTTTGTGGCGCCAGCAACTGCTGCATCACTTCCCGCATCACCGCCGAGTCATCGACGATCATCACCTTTATGCTCATGCTGCGCTCGTCATCCGTTATCGGCTATGGGGCTTTTGGGGTGCCTACTTTGCGGTAAATTGACGAGGCCAACTGCTCAAGGGGCAAGCAGCTTTCATGCAGGGCTTCGGAATGCCCCAGCATTAAGCAGCCGCCCGGCGCCAGCCTATCAATAACGTTATTTAGCACTTTGTGTTTGGTATCGGCGTCGAAGTAAATCAGCACGTTTCTAAGCAGCACCAAGTTGAACTGACCCAGCTGCGGCGCGGGCAAGGTGAGATTCCACGGCTGAAAATTCACTTTTTCCCGTAGCGCCTTGTTCACCAAAAAGCAGCCTTCATAGCGGTCTTTGCCTTTTAAGCAGTAACGCTTTAATAGCGCAGCTGGAATTTGTTCGCCCCGCGACATGGGGTAAAGGCCGCGCCGCGCTTTGGCCAGCACCGGCTCACTGATATCGGTGCCGCAAAGCTGCCAGTCGCGCCCCGGCAGTAAGCGGTCCAACACCATGGCAAGGCTATAGGCTTCTTCACCGGTGGACGCCGCAGCGCTCCAGGCACGAAACGGCTGGCCGGGCCTAAGCCTTGGCAAAATCTGCTTTTCTAAAAACGCAAAATGGCGCGGCTCGCGAAAGAAATAGGTTTCGTGGGTGGTGATAAGGTCAATGGCGATACTGCGTTCATGCTGGCCTTGGCCGGACAGCAACAACTGGTAGTACGCCATGTAGCTATCAAGGGACAAGGCGCTAAGCCGCTTGGCCAAGCGCCCGGATACCAACGACTTTTTAATATCCGGCAGCTGAATCCCCACCAAATCGAAAAAAAGCCGCTGCAACAGCCGAAACTCGTTGTCTTTAAGCTGTACCTGATAGCCTGCCGAACGGTTGGCTGCAGCCGTTATCATCCTTAGTCTTGCTCCATGGCGCCCGCCAGCTCAGCCAACTCGTCAAGGGACAATACCTGCGGCATATCCAGCACAATCACAAATTGCTCTTTGTTTTTTAAAATGCCGGCAATGAAGTCGGCACGAATTTTCGCGCCAAAGGTGGGCCGGCCTTCCAGCTGATTGGCAGCAACGTCCATCACCTCATTAACGGCATCAACAATAATGCCCAGCATCTGCTGGCGGCCATCTTGTTCAAACTCAACAATCACAATGCAGGTACGGCGGGCAATTTCGGTGCGCGCCCGGCCAAAGCGTGACGACAGGTCAATCACCGGCACCACGGCGCCACGCAGGTTTATCACGCCACGTAAAAAGGCTGGCATCAGCGGGATCTCGGTCAAGCCGCCAAACTCAATGATCTCGCGGATGTGCGCTATTGGCAGTGCAAAGAGTTCATCGCCCAAGGTCAGGGTCAAAAACTGCAGCATCTGGCTGTTGTCCTGGTGGGCAACCGCCTGGCCTTCGGCAACAGCAGGCAGATTAGACATCGCAAACCTCCGGCTTAAAAGCGACTGAACTGGCTTTCATCAACCGCCTCTTCGGCCATTACCTTGGCGCTGGGCATTTTGGCCAAGGGTTTGGCCGCAGCCGCTGCCATGGGTTGGCTTTTAAGGGTTGGCGCTTGCCGCGCCGCCACACCCGCAACGTTACTGAGCTTGAAGTACTGGATCATTTCTTGAAGCTGGGTGGCCTGGCCGCTCATTTCTTCCGAGGTAGACGACAACTCTTCCGAAGCGGAGGCATTGACCTGGGTGGTTTGCGCTAACTGGGTAACGGCCAGATTAATTTGTTCAAGGCCGGTGTTTTGCTCCCTAGAGGCCGAGGCAATTTCTTGCACCAAATCGGCGGTTTTGCGGATCGACGGTAGCATTTGGTCCAGCAGTACCCCGGCACGTTCAGCAAGGGTGACGCTGTCACCGGCCACGGCGCCAATTTCCTGGGCCGCCACTTGGCTGCGTTCCGCCAGTTTGCGTACCTCCGCCGCCACGACCGCAAAACCTTTGCCGTGGTCGCCAGCGCGCGCCGCTTCAATGGCAGCGTTCAGCGCCAACAGGTTAGTTTGGTAGGCAATGTCATCAATGATGCCGATTTTGCCCGCAATTTGGTGCATAGCGTTGACCATTTCCCGCACCGCATCGCCGCCCTCTTCGGCGTCTTTTGAAGACTGGCTGGCCATGCCGTCGGTGACCTTGGCGTTTTCGGTGTTCTGGGCCACGGTGGCAGAGATCTCTTCTACCGAGGCGCTGGTCTCTTCAACATTGGCCGCTTGTTCAGAGGCATTTTGGCTCAGTGACTGCGCCGAGGCGGCCACTTGTTCAGAAGCCGAGGCCAGGGAGTCAGCCGTCATCCGCACATCGCCCATCACCGAACGCAACTTAAAGACCATTTGTTGCAGGTTATAAAGCATGCTGGACTGGTCACCCTGGCGCAGGGTGATTTCCTGGCTAAGGTCGCCTTCGGCTACCAAGCGCAGCGATTCGGCGGCATCATTGGGTTCACCGCCGAGCTGGCGAATCAAACTGCGGGTAATAATAAAGCCCAGTAACGCGGCCAAAACCAAGCTGATAACGATGCAGCCAACAACTTGCTCAAAAATGCGGTTATAGAGCGCGTTGGAGTTAGCGTAGATGTCTTTAGCCACGGTAATTTGCAGCCGCTCAAGCTTATTAAAGCGGCTGGTGACCGGGTCAATTTGTTGGTAGAGCTGGTGATTGGCAAAATCATCCAGCGCGGCTTGGTCTTTGCGGCTGATGATGTCTTTGAGCTTGGCAACAGCTTGATTGGCGGTGCTCATCAGCGGTTTTAGCTCGTCAATCAGGGTTTGTTCCTTGGGCACCATTTTGCTTTGCAGGTAGCTGGTCCAGTTCTTCTGGATGTCGTCCTGGGCCTGGTTAATGTTGGCAAGGCCCTGGTCCCAATCCAGGGTGCCCATGCGCACCTTAAGGGCGGTATCAACGATGTTGACCGCATAGCGGTCGGAGATGGTTTTTAAGTCATCAAGGGGGAGCACCCGGTCGTGATACACCGATTCAAGGCCGCTATTGGCGGTGCGCATCCCCGACATGCCGAGCACACCAATCACCACCATAAACAGCACCAAAATACCGGCCAACAGCAGCAGCCGCGTCATCACCTTCATACGTTCAAACATTATTCGTCTCCTAGCCGTTTATGCCGGCAGCCGCCCTGGCCAACATTGCGTCCTGGCTTGTGGTTTTTGCGGTGCTACAGGCCCGCTGGATAAGGTTGGGTACATCAAGAATCAGCGCGACCGAGCCGTCGCCAAGAATGGTGGAGCCGCTGAGCATTTTGCTTTGGCCAAACAGTTGGCCCAAGGGTTTGATAACGGCCTGGGATTCCCCAAGCAGCTTGTCTACCACCACCCCGGC
This sequence comes from Gallaecimonas mangrovi, assembly GCF_003367375.1. Taxonomy (GTDB): domain Bacteria; phylum Pseudomonadota; class Gammaproteobacteria; order Enterobacterales; family Gallaecimonadaceae; genus Gallaecimonas; species Gallaecimonas mangrovi. The sequence goes on along the minus strand of NZ_CP031416.1, from coordinate 85,322 downwards.
GCGGTTTTGGCCAAATTGCAGCACCACCAGACTTTCGCGGATGGCATCGGCTTGCCCCAGTTCAAACAGTTCTCGCAAACGCACAAAGGGCAAGGGCTCGCCGCGCAGGTTAAACAAGTCGTTGTGCCCATTGCCTTGGCCCAAATCGACGCATTCCACGACCTGGTCGAGGGGCAGCACCAGAATTTGCTCGGCAACTTTGACCTGAAAGCCATCAATAATGGCCAGGGTTAACGGCAAGCGAATTTGCACGCGGGTGCCCTGTCCTTGCTGGCTGGACACTTCCACCACCCCGCGCAGCTGCTCGATGTTACGGCGCACCACATCCATGCCAACGCCGCGGCCAGAAAGGTTGGTAATTTCACTGGCGGTGGAAAAGCCCGGTTCAAAGATAAGGTTGAAGATCTCGCTGTCGGTGAGGCTTTGCTCGGGTTGGACCAAGCCTTTTTCGATGGCTTTGGCCAGAATTTTTTCTTTATTAAGGCCACGGCCATCGTCGCTGACCTCAATAACGATGCTGCCGGAATCGTGGTGGGCATTAAGGTGCAAACTGCCTTTGGCCACCTTACCGCTGGCCAAGCGCTGCTCGGCAGGTTCAATACCGTGGTCCATGGCATTGCGCACAATGTGCATTAGCGGGTCGGCCAGTTTTTCGACCATTGATTTATCAAGCTCGGTGTCAGCGCCGGTGACGGTTAGCGCGATGTCTTTGCCAAGCTCCTGGCTGATATCGCGTACCACCCGCGGAAAGCGCTGAAACACTTCACCAATGGCCACCATCCGCAGCGAAAGCGAAGCGTCGCGCACCATTTCCACCAGGCCAATGACGTCTTCATTGGCGCCCGCCATGGCTTCAATGTTGTTTTGAGACATCGCCATATTGGCCGCCGCGCCAGCAATAACCAGCTCGCCAACCAGGTTGATTAATTGGTCAAGCTTGCTGACTTCAACCTTGATAAAGACCTGCTCTTGCGCCTTTTTCTGCTCGCTTTGCTTTTGCTTGGTTAGCGCCGCCGACACCACTGGCCCGGCAACGTGCTGCGCTTGTACCAGCATTTCGCCAATGGGCTGGGGAATAGTGTCTTCACGCTGGCGGGCCAGCACCTTATCAAGCTCGTGCGCGGTTAAGGCGCCGCTTTGCACCAATAGCTCGCCCAGTAGCGCTGGCTCTTCCGGCAAACTGGCAATCAGTTCAATGTAAGCGGCCACCGCACTGTGGGGCGGTAAAATCAGTAGCTGGCTGTCTTCGCGGATAAATTCAAAGGCGTCTTCTATCTCTTGCTTGCTGGCATCGGAGGCAAATTCCAGCTCAAAGCCGAGATAGCCGCTTTCTTCGTCGAAGCTATCAAGAGCCGGTAAGGCGTCGGTTAGGGTGTGAATGTGAACAATGCGGCCAAGTTTGCCGAGATAGCGAAAGATAGACAGTGGATCCATGCCATTTCGCAGCACATCAAGGCTTGGCCTTAACGAGATATGCCAGCATTCATTGCTGACGGCGTCTGTAGCCAGCACTTGCACCGGGCTTGTGGGCGGCGTAGCGGCCACGGCGCTGACTTTTCGTAAAAAGCCGCCCAGCTCTTTCATCAGCTCCAGCCGCTTGGCGGCGTCTGGGTCTTGGTCTTCGCCGCTGGCTTCTACCGCACTTAGCAACTCGCCAATGTAGTCGCCGCAGCGCAGCAACAGCGACAACATCGCCGGTTCCACCGCCAGCTCGTTATTGCGTACCTTGTCCAGCAGGCTTTCTACCAGATGGGTAAAGTCCACCAGCGATTGCAGACCAAACAGGCCTGCCGAACCTTTGATGGTGTGGGCAGCGCGAAAAATAGCGTTGATGGCTTCGGCATCAGGGCCGCTTTGCTCAATGGCCAGTAGCGCTTCTTCCATGGCCAGAAGCAGTTCACGCCCCTCTTCAACGAGGGCGCCTTTGGCTTCATCGAGATTCATGGCTGGCCTCCGTTGCCGCTATCGGTGAGCAGCAGCGGGTCGCCAAGCTGCGCCGCTAGGTTCAGGGTTTCTAACACCTCGGTAACCGCTTGCGCATGGTTTACCAGCGCCCATTCTCCCCCTAACTGCCGCGCCTTTTGCTTTAACACCAGCAGCAGTTGCACCCCGGCACTATCGAACTCGGTAACGCCCGCCAGATCCAGCTCGGCGTTGGGATGTTCATTAACCAATGCCGCCAGTTGTTCGCGCACACTGGCGGCTTGGTAAATGGTCAGCTCCCCCTTTACCAAGCACTGCACTTGCCCTGCGGTTTCGCGGATCGCCAGCTCGGCCATAGGCGCCTCAGGGGAGGATCAGTTTTGAAACCGCATCCAGCAGTACCGGGGGTTGAAAGGGCTTAACAACCCAAGCTCTTACCCCTGCCGCTTTTCCTTGGGCTTTTAGGGCTTCGCCGGATTCGGTTGTTAGCATAATAACGGGTGTAAATTTGTAGGCAGGCAATTGCTTAGCCGCTTTCACAAAGCTGATGCCATCCATTACCGGCATGTTGACGTCGGAAATAATGAGGTTCACTTTGCGGCCGTCCAATTTCGACAAGCCGTCTTTGCCGTCACAAGCATCTATCACTTGGTAGCCCGCCCCCTTGAGGGCAAGGGCAACAACTTGTCTAAAGCTCGCAGAATCATCCACGACCAGCACCGTCTTGCTCATCTGTGCTCCTTAGCTGTTGAATTAGAAGAAGGTCACCGCAGAGTCGCCGGGGCTGGAAACGCTTTGCCCCTGGTGCAACTGGCGCTGTTCTAAGGTGGTGTAACTGCTTTCAAGCCGCTTGAGCCAATCGGCCTTGGATGGCAATGGGCTTTGTTCGATGCCCTGGTTCAGCAACGCCATGTCATCACCAACATGACCAAGAATTTGTGTTACCCGGTCTTGAAACTGCAGGTCCATCAGCACGCCGTTAACGGTGTGCTCGATGTCCCGGCTGTTTTCCTGCATGTGCTTTAGCTGCTGCTCCATCTGGCTAACCCCTTGGGAAAGCTCAGCTAATACCGTGGTAACGATGGTTTCTACGTCCTGAAGCTGCTGCTGGCTAAGGCTGCTCATGCGTTCAGATTGCTGCACCATCGATTCCATGGCTTGGCTCATCACCCGCACCTTGGCGGTGATTTTGCTGCCGGTCTGCTCCGACATAATGGACAACTTGCGAACTTCATCGGCGACCACGGAGAAGCCGCGACCGGAGGCACCTGCCCTAGCTGCTTCTATGGCAGCATTAAGTGCAAGCAGGTTGGTTTGTGAAGCCACTTTCGAGACTTCTTCAGCCATTTGGTGTAACTCGGTAACGAAATCGCTCAGTTCGTTGATTTCTTTGAAAAACGCGTCCCGTTGTTCACGATCCTGATCGAGTGTTTTTACCGCCTTTGGCAGTTCAACCTGGGCATTTTGCAGTATCGAAAACACCGCACTGTCGCCCCCTTGGTCACGGTCTTGCTGCTGTACCTTCTGGCTGAGGCTCACGAATTTATCGGTGAGCCCCGACACTGCCTCTTCGGTCTGTTGATTTACCAGATGGATATGTTGTCCCCACAGCGGCAATACCGCGCCGACTAGTTCACGCAAGGGTTGGTTGTTATCCACCAATCCCTTGGCTTTCCCCTCTTCGTTATTCATAACAACCTGCCTGGTACGGCAACTTGCCAGCAGCGCCACCAACCAGGCCAACAATACCGCAGCCACTATCAGCCCTTGCCACCAAACACTGGCCAGCCACAGTGGTAACCCCAATAACAACAACACCCCAGCCGCAAGCATGGCCGGGTGAAAGCCAACCGGGGATCGCAATGGTGAAACCATGAATATGCTCCCTTAGGCCAGGCGCTAAACGCCGAAGGCTGACGCTTTGTCATTGTTAAACAGGGGTAAAGTGGCAATGGAGCGCCATTGCCACATCAAGATGAACAAAAGCTTAACTTAGGGATCGCGGGAATAAATCGGTGAAATGCCGGAGGAAAAACTAGGTAATTTTACCCGGAAAGAAAATTCCTTCCCCTTATAAACTATGGGGATATTATGCCTTTGCGCAGGGCATAAACGACCAGCCCAGCTAAGCCACTCACACCTAACCTGTCCATGATCTGCGCACGGTGGCTATCAACCGTTTTAACACTTAAATCAAGTATTTGCGCTACTTCCTTGTTGGTTTTTCCCAACGCCAACCAATGCAACACTTCCACTTGGCGTTTGGTCAGAATGATGTCGCCGGCGTCCTCCTCGGGTTTTTCGGTTACCACATCCAACAACGACGACACCACTTGCGGGCTGAGATAGCGGTGGCCGTCCCGTACCGATGCCATGGCCACCGCCAGTTCGTCTGCCGCCGCATCCTTTGGAATAAAACCCGAGGCACCTAAACTCATTCCTTTAAGAACATAGCTACCACTGTCATAAAGGGACAACAGTATTACCGGCAAGCGGTGCCAACGGCTACGCACTGCCCTTAAGGCATCCAGTCCCTCTTGCCAGTCACTGCTAACATCCAGTATCACCAGATCAGGGGTTTTCACCTCGATAAGGTGACTCAGTTGCTGGCTGTCTTGGTCAACGGCCACCAATTCATAATCAAGAGACGTGATGACGGCAGCCAGCTGCCTGCTGGCCTCGTCCTGGTCTTCAATGAGTAACACTCGCACTGCTAATACCTTCCTTTAGGGTTACTGGTGTAACCCCCGTCTTAGCCAAGCCGGCAACTGCCTCAACAGGCATTTATCAAACTTGGCGTGCAGGGCGTAGCTTCAGAGCTATCTACATATTCAGGCTTATCTGTGCCTGTTATATCGAAGCGACTACTGACTAAAAAACCTCTAAAACCCTGCGCCTGCTAATGCGTCAATAAATTGACTGTTTATCATTAGCCTCTACTTAATTACCAGAGCATGGCCAGAATTTATGAAAACAACTGCAACGAACGGGCCAAAAAAAGCCAAATATATTAAATAGATGTAACCAAGCATGGCAGGCAGAGTTAAGCTAGACGCAACCAGGAGGGGCCATGAGTCAGCGTGTTTTTGCCAAAGGACTAGCCGGTCTTTATGCCGTGCTCTTTATCGCCTTGAGCTGGTCGGTTGCCGAGCGAACCGTCTGGTATGCCGAAGTGACGCCGCTGGTGCTGGTGTATCTTGCACTGCTGGTCAGCGCCCCTAGGTTCACTTTTAGCAACCTGTCTTATCTGTTTGTGTTTATTCCGCTGCTTTGGCATCTCATTGGTGCCCACTTCACCTTTGCCAAAGTGCCCTTTGGCTGGGTGATGTCGGTATTCGAGCTAGAACGTAACCCCTATGACCGCATTGGCCACTTTCTGGTGGGCTTGTTTACGGTGCCAATCATGGAAGTGCTAATAAGAAAACGGCTGTGCGGTATCACCGTTGCCGCTTTGTTTGCGGTTTTTGCCATCGGCACCGTGGCAGCCAGCTACGAGATCATCGAATGGCTTTACGCAGTCAAAGAAGGCGGGGAAGCCGGCATTAGTTTTTTGGGCGCACAAGGCGATGTTTGGGATGCACAAAAAGACATGTTGGCCGATTTACTGGGCGCGCTAATAGGCGCAGGCATTGGCGTTATTTACTTTCGGCGCGCAAACGCTGGGTAAGCTTATCAAGCTGCTCGGCCAGCACTTGTTCGACGGTTGGTGCCAAAGAGCCCAGCCCGGTTTGGGTATAGCCGCTCACCTGGTAGTGCAATTCAATCAAAGTGCCTTGGTCATTGGGGGTAAAGCGCCAGGCCATGCCACCACTAACGCCCATCATTTGCAGTGGCCCCAATCCACCAACCATACGCAGTTCCCGGCCTGGGTCGACATAGGTTACCGTCATATGCCGGGCGAGGCGCCGGCCGTTAATTTCGCAAAAGCAGCCGCCAAGGCGTGGCTCTAGGCGCATTTTCGTCGCATCACCAAACCAGCTGTGATCGTTACTCCACCACTGACCAATGGCTAAAAACTGTTGATATGCCTGCGCTGGCGAGGCCTTTACCTGCTGCTCAAGGGCGATATCAAAGCCGTTATCGGCGCTGGAAACCACTTGCCCATGCGATGGTCCACTCAAAAAGCCAAAGACAGCCCCCAGAAGCCACCGCGGCAAAAAAGCGCTTTTCATCCCAACACTCCGCTGGCGTTTAGTCGTCATCTTGCCATAACAAATGTTAAAAATAATTTAACTTACATTACAAATAGCTACGATGAAAAGTGAAGACCTCGCTTTAAGTGATAGCGACTCACGCCGCCATTAACCTCCGATTCACCCGCCCTATTAAGCTCACATTTCATGACCCCGGTCATTTTCAAGGCACCAGAGCCAGCCGTAAAGTTGCCAAAAAATGCAACCTTTAAGTAACAATTCTTTCAACCTAAATGGATACGGGTATCGCACATGAAGAGCTTAACAACGCCAATCATGCTTGGCTGCCAGGTTTTATTGCTTAGCTTGGGGTCGCCCGCCTTTGGCGCCGACGACGACACAGACCAGGATGGCAAACTTGAACGGATCATGGTTACCGCACAAAAACGGGTACAAAACGCCCAGGAAGTACCGATTTCAATTACCTCGCTAAATGCCGAACAGCTCAGCACTTTTGGGGCCGCCGGCCAGGACATCCGTGCGTTGTCATCGCGGATACCCAGCCTGCAAATAGAGTCATCTTTTGGCCGCACTTTCCCGCGTTTTTACATTCGCGGCATGGGCAATACCGACTTTGATTTGAACTCGTCACAGCCGGTGTCAATGGTGGTGGACGACGTCGTGCAGGAAAACCCCATTTTAAAAGGCTTTCCAATTTTCGACACCGACCGCATCGAGGTGCTGCGCGGCCCGCAAGGGTCTTTATTTGGCCGCAACACCACTGCCGGGGTGATTAAATTTGAATCCAGAAAGCCAACCCAAGCTTTCGATGCTTATGTCAAAGGCTCTTATGGCAGCTATGGCACCACTAACCTTGAAGGCGCGGTTGGTGGCGGCCTCACCGATACCCTCTCTGGGCGTATCTCACTGCTTGACCAGCGCCGCGATGACTGGATAGACAACAAAGCCCCTGGTTATGAGCAAAACAACCAGCTGGGTGGCTACCGCGACAGCGCCGGCCGGGTACAACTGCTTTGGCAGCCACAAACTGCGCTTAACGTGCTTTTTAACGCCCATTTTCGCGATCTTGACGGCACACCAAGGGTCTTTCGCGCCAATATCATTGAAGCGGGCACCGATAACTTCTCCCCATACTATGACCGCGACACCGTTTACCAAGACGCTGCCAGCCGGGCCAAGCAAACCGTTAAAACCCACGGCGGCAGTATCAAAATCGATTACGACCTTGGCCTTTACACCCTAACTTCTATCACCGGCTATGAAAGTGCCGAGGCCTTCTCGCGGGGTGACGTAGATGGCGGCTATGGTGCCAGCTATTTAGCCGAGATGGGCCCGGGCTATATTCCTTATACCTCCGAGTCTGCCGACGGCTTGCCCGACCACGACCAATGGACACAAGAATTGCGCATTGCCAGCAATGAGCTGGGACGCTTGGACTATCAGGCTGGGCTGTTTTATTTTGACGAGTCGCTTAGCATCGACAGCTTTAACTACGACGAAAGCGGCGTTCAGAACGGCTACGCCTACCAAAAACAGGACACCAAGGCTTGGGCCATCTTCGGCTCGGTTGACTACGACCTAACCCCCGACTTTAAGCTGACCGGTGGCTTGCGCTATTCCCATGAGAAGAAAGACTTTGTGGCCCAGCGCTTGGTTTCGCCCAGCAATGACGGCGCTACCCCTAAGCTTTATGCCAACCCTTCAGACGGCGAAATTAGCTGGGATCTCAGCGGTGTGTACAACCTCAGCAGCGACACCAATCTCTATGGCCGGTTAGCCAAGGGGTTTCGGGCACCGTCTATTCAAGGCCGGTTACTGTTTGGGGATGAAGTTACCCAAGCCAAGTCGGAAACCCTCTACAGCGGCGAAGTGGGTATTAAATCCGACATCCTCGATAATCGTGGCCGGGTGAACATCGACACCTACTACTACCAAGTGCACGACCAGCAATTAACGGCCGTGGGTGGCGGCGCCAACTACAACCGCTTGATCAACGCTGACAAAACCATCGGCTACGGTCTGGAGCTCGACAGCCAGTTTGCCATTACCAATCGCTTTTTAGTGACCGCAGGTGTCAGTTACAACCACACAGAGCTCGACGACCCCAGCCTTGCCATCGCAGCCTGTTCCAGCGGCTGCACCGTGACCGACCCGCTCAACGCCGATGGCAATGCGCTTATTGACGGCAATCCCCTGCCCCAGGCACCAGAGTGGATAGCCAATGCCACCGCCAGCTATAGCTACCCCTTTGCCAGCGGCGAATTGTTTGTGTTCACCGACTGGGCGTACCGCTCTAAGGTGTATTTTTTCTTGTATGAATCAGAGGAATATCAAGACCAGTATCTGCTAGAAGGTGGGCTCAGGGCCGGTTACCGCTGGAGTAGCGGCAGTACCGACTACGAGCTGGCCGCTTATGGCCGCAATATCAATAATGACAACAGCCGCACCGGCGGTATTGATTTTAATAACCTCACCGGTTTTGTGAACGACCCACGGGTAGTGGGCATCGAATTTAAAGCCAACTTCTTCTAAAAGCCGTGCGCAAGGCTGCCCCGCCAAGGCGGGGCTTTTTTATTAACGTTAGCGGCGCAGGCGCTCGCTTAGAAAATCTTTTAAAGCCACTACCGCCGGGGTGATGGAAAGCCGGTGCGGGCACACTAAATACAGCGGGCAAAGCTCTGTAGGCCACGCACTTAACAGCACCTTTAGCCGCCCGGCCTCAATGTCGGCGCGGACATCTATCGCTGACTTATAAGCAATGCCTTCACCATTTAACGCCCAGCGGCGCACGCACTCGGCGTCGTCACTGATGCGGTTACCCGTTACCTTTACCGTCTCGTTGCCAAAAGGCCATTGCTCAAAAAGCCGCTCGCCCAACACAAAGCGCAGGCAATTATGGTCCTTTAAATCGTTTGGGGTTTTTGGCTCGCCAAACCGCGCCAAATAGGCCGGTGAAGCCACTAAACATCGTTTGTTGTCAGCCGCCAGCGGCAGCGCCACCAAGGAAGAGTCTTCCGGCACCCCATAGCGAATGGCAATATCAACCGGCTGGCGAAACAGGTCGCTGAGACGGTCGCTAACCCGCAAGCGCAGACGCAGTGCCGGGTATTGGGCCATCAGTTCGTCCAACCAACCCAGTAGCAGGTTGCGACCCAGATCAGACGGCATGGAAAGGGCTAATTCACCGGCGATTTGCTGGCGCCCTTGAGCCAGGGCAATTTGCCCTTGCTGCAAACTATTTAGCGCCGCTTTGGCGTGCTGCAAATAATGGGCACCTTCCGAGGTTAACCGCAGACTGCGGGTTGAGCGCACCAACAGCCGAAGGCCAAGTTCGGCTTCCAAACGCTTAATGGCAACACTGGCAACGGCTGGGGTAATATCCAGCTCTCGGGCCGCCGCCGACAGGCTGCCCTGCTCTGCCGCTTGCACCAAAACCTGTAAGTCGTCTAATCGCACCATGGCTGTTGAAAAATAAGAAGTGGCCAGCTGAGTGTACCGGTTTTTCGCTAACAGCGTTGCGCCCCAGCTGGCCTCCTTTGAGGCGAGCCCAACATAAAAAGGGAGCTTTTATGTCGCTATTAACGCTTTATCAGCAGTTGCTGGCACAAGGAAAAGCGGCCGCTGGCAAGGAACAGCTCACCGACGTTATCGCCGCCCTAAACCAACCTCTTAGCGCCGTTGCCAAAACCTATCAGTACGCATTAGCCCCCGAGAATGATGCCGATAGCATCACCATCGGCGCCGGCACTACCGCCCTGTTAGATGTGGTGCAGCAAGATGAGCTGAGCCACTACCCGCACTTTTCTACCACAACTGACCGCCGCCTGGTGGTGGGGCAATTTACCGGGCAACTCGCCTTGGGCGCCGCCCCCGCTATTTGGCCTTTTCTCAGCAGCTCAGCCAGCAAATCAAGCTGGCGGGTTCCGGCCCAAAACAGCAAAGGCTGGGGATTTCGTCAAGCAGCAGGCAGCACTGGTGCTAAACCTTGCCGACCCCCAAACCCTGGCAACGGCTTTGGGCCACCGGCAAGGCGATACCCGTTTGGAGGCCATTAGCCTTAGCCGCAACAGCCAGCTTGGGGTGAAGCTTGCTGTCAGCGGCGGCAAAAGCTTCCAATTGGCAAGTACGCTGACAACCGGCCTGAGCCTCAGTGGCAAAATCAGCGTTAACAGCCAACTTGGCGGCCAGTATCAGCTGGTGATTAAAGGCGCTGGCAGCAAGGCCCTGGCCATAAGCCTTTATCGCCAGCAAGATGCCAGCCAGCAGCAGACCTTGGCACTCGGCGCAGCATTTGGGTTATCGGATCTGTCGGCCTGGGCCGACGACCTGTTAGCCCCCATTGACAATAAAGCAAGCAAGCTCAGTGAGTTGCTTAATAGCTGGAAAAACCCTGGCGATAAGCTTGCAACCTGGCTTTCTCAGCAACAAGGCAGCCATGCTTGGGCTGCCATTACCCAAGCATTACTGGCAGATAACCCGAGCGCGGCCGACGCCATGCTCATCCAAAGTGCGGCGGGCCACCTTAATCAGCAACTGGCCGTATTCAGTACCGACGCCGCTGCCTTGGCCGCTGTTACATCGGGCAAGGTGGCTAATGCGCTTGGCTTAAGTAGTGACGTTGCCGCCGCCGTTGAAGGGTTGCTTGCCGAGGGCATTGGCTACCTACAAACCACCTTTTCGGCCGAGGTGAATAGCTGGCTACAACAGCAGGGCTCTCACGCATTTGCCGTCGCGAAAGCAGCGCTGTCGCAGTCAAAACAAGCAGTTAATACACTAGAAAAAGACGGTGAAGAAAACGCCGCCAAGCTGCGGGCCGCCATCAGATACTGGCTAGATGACTACCAGCAGCTTCGCAGCAAAGTCAGTAGCGCTCTGGCACAAAGCGCCAAACTGCGCCTTGGCGTTAACTGGCAAGCCACGCGCAGTGCCGAAAGCCAGCAACAGACCATGCTGAGCTTTACCCTTAACGCCTTAACCAGTGCGCCGAGTAAAGACCTTTTTGCAGCGCTTTTGGCCGGCGCCCCCCTTGACCTTGACACCTTGGCCAGCGCCCAGAGCCAAGGCGTTATTTTGGGCCTTGATGGCTGGCTGCACAGCCAGTATCAACAAAGCCGAAGCCTGGGTTTTACCTGCCAGTTATTGGGTTTTACCCTCAGCCAAAGCCGCACTTTTAGCGATATCAGCCAGGTGAAAGTCGCAGCCAATGGCGATTTGTTGCTTGCCACCAGCGAGGTAAAGCTGGGCGATAATGCCAGCGCCTTTGGCGAGTCGCGAAGTGTTGGCTTTGTCTGTAGCTATGACTTGGCCAGAGCCCTGCTTGATAACACGCCGCCAAGCCTCGGCTTGAGCTTTGCCTTTAGCGATGAAAAAGGTATGGATATTAAAGAGTGCCAGCAATTACTTGCCCCCCTTACCCAAACCACGCCACCACTGCTGGCCGCCAGCGTTTATCAGCAAGCGCAGGCCTGGTATCAGGCAAAACGCCAAGCCCTTGGCCCACAGCCCAGCCAAATTCAGGCCGCAACCGCGCTAAGCCCCGGCCAAGTGCAAGCCCTACTGAGTGCCAGCACAGAGCAGTGGCAACAGGCAGGCGCCACCGTGGCGCTGGCGCACTTACAGCAACAACGCGCTTATAAAAAGGTGCTGGCGCAGGTGGTGCCTGAGCCGCCAAGCAGTGCGCTAACCCTGCTAAAGCGCTTTGATGACGCCGCCGACAGCGTTGCCAGCCAATACCCACAGAGCACGTCAAAGGGTAAAGATTTTCGCCGCCGCGTCGCTTTTATCCGCCGCACCCTTAAGCACATTGAAACCCTTAGCACCTTGCCTGGCAGCTTTGCTGCATTAAAGTCCCAAACCGCCGCCCTAAAAGATGAGCCGCAGCAGCTAGTGGCCGCCCTTAACGATATCCACCAGCACATGCAGAGCACCCTTAGCCACTGGCTGGATTGCCGCGGCATCATCAGCGGTTGGTTTACCGAGTCGCTAACCGAACCGATGCTGGAACTGCAACAAATACTGGCGCTATTGGTGGGGGCAAGCACGCCACTGCTGGTGCCTGTTATTACGGTCGGTAGTGGTGATACGCAGCAAAGCCAAGTGTTTAGCTGAGAGGAAAAGTATCAAAGCCAGATTTAATGGCGCCATTTTCCAGGCTTTAGTGGTGTGTTCCGCCGCGAGCCTATGGTTCTAAATGGTTAAAAAGCCATGGATCAGGGCAATAAACAGCACCAAAGACATCACGCTTGCCAAGGTGAGCAACCTTGGCCAAAGCACGTCATGTAGCGATGAAGTGCCACCGGTTTGGATCTTTTGCCGGTTCCATTTTTGCCGGTTAAGGCGAAACAAAACGTAGACTTTAAGTGCGGAACCAATGACTTGTTCATACCAAAGCAGAAAAATATAAAGCGGGTGAAAGCTGCGGCTAACCAAGGCAATTACCATGCAGTTTAGCCCCCTGCCAATGATCACCCAGGCCAGATAAGCAGCAAAGATGATGGGGCTGTATAACAAAGCAAATAAACCAACAAATGCCGGGCCGGTTAAGGTGGTCCAAATACTGACTCGTTGATCGAGTATGCAAAGCCATAAGAAAAAGCCACAGTGTTTGGGCCCTAGCGCTAAAGCCCGGCCATTATTGCGCAGCATATTGCCATACCAGCGCTTCATTAGATTGAGGCTCGACACCACAAATCGGCTATCGATAGCTTCCTCTACACAGTTAATTGTCACGTCGGGCAAATAAAGCATTTTCCATCGATAACGCAGCAGATAAAACCAGCTGGATTTATCATCTCCGGTCAGCATTTTTAAGCGCCCGTAACGCCAGTGCTGGATGCTGTCGTGTTCAAGGGTATGAATAAAGTCTTTATTGACTAAGATACGCGCCCTAAATAAAGAAAAACGCCCGGTTAAAACCAGCAGCCCATGGCTAAGGCTAAGCGAATTCATATAAAAATTACGCAGCGCCATACGTTGCTTGTACCACTGCCGGATAACGTTGCTGCCTTTTACTAACGGAACGTTATGGCAAGTAATGGCACCAAGATCAGAAAAACGGCTTAAAAAGCAGCAGGATTGGTTAAAGACATTATCTGATAGCAGGGTGTCACCATCCATCAACACCAGCTGCGCATTATCATCAATGCCTTGCGCGAGAAAGAGCGATAAAGCTTCAGCCATAGCAGAACGCTTGCCTTTACCGCTTTGGGGAAGGTAATCAACAGCCACGTCATAGCCCACATCTTCTCGGGCTTTTTCAATTAAGCTGACATCGACAGGGTCGGTAATACAAGCAGCAACACGGCTTGGTACACCATAGCTTTGCAGTTCTTCAAAAAGCTTTCTGTATACCCGGTAATTGATGGAGGCGGCCACACGATAGCTCGGAACAATGACCAGCAACTCTGAAGCTTTGCCGCCAAGATCAGCCGCCGCACGCAGCTTGGGGTAATGATAATGCCGATAATAAATGGCCCTGGCAGCATGTACCATTTTCCAAGAGTAACGCCACAAGCCAATAACACCGACCGCAAATAAAAGATGCTTACGCGGCAATTGGTCTGCATCCAATACCATTAAGGTGATACAGGTGATTAAGATCCCCAGCAGCAACAATGACCACAGCAGATAACTGCGGCGACTATCTTGCGTGCTAAAACCAAACAGATGGGCTGCTTTCATTAAAGGAAAAACCCACGTTTTAAGCTTTTCCAAACACCCAAGTTAATGTTCACCGTTGCGGGTTCGTTAAAACTCGCCTCAGCAAGATGTTCATCGGGCTTGATTTTAACCAACGCATATTGCGTGACCTTAGGTAGGTTTTTAGGCAGTCCGGAAAGCAACTCGCCTTTGTTGGTATAAATGTTCGAATTTTCAGAGCTGAAATAGCTGATCTTCGCGACGGTACCTTCATGCACCTTTGGACTGCTGGCAAGCATGAAATCGGCCGTGTCGCCATCAAAAATGTTTTTAGCGTCATCTAAGGGTACCAACGCTAAAATGAACTTTTCTTTATTCTTGGTTGGCACCAGTTTTAAAATCATCTTGTTAGTAGAAATAGCCCCTTGGTAAGCATTTAATTCTCTAACCTCACAGTCGCAAGGTGAGCGATAAACCAAGCTGGATTTTAAGTCCGATATTTCCTTTTCTAACACAGCACGATAATTTTTCTTGTAGCTTAAATCCTGTCTTAATTCATTTAGAGTATTCACGTTGGATATTTCGCTACGAGAAAAAACGCCTTTAGCCGCTAGCTGTGCATAGTTACGTTGCAATCTAGCCTGTTCTTCATTTTGCAAAAGCTCGGTTTTTTTCTCATACAATAAAAGTTCATTTTTATTCTTGGCGACAGCGTCAACAATGCCGTTATTGAACTTAGTAGAAAGCAGGTCATATTGGTTCTGCTGAACGTCGATTTCTTTTTTTATGGCATCAATGATTTTGGCAAGGCTAGCTTCTTTAACATCTAGCCGTTCGGTATAGCTTTTAAGAAATTCATTAATGTTATTATACTTTTCATTATCTCTTTTTATATCTAGGTTAAGTACAGCCAGAGCAGTACTTTTATCACGTAACTTATCCTGCTGATCAGCAGAAACAATCTTAAAAAGCGGCTGGCCGTCTTTCACTTTATCGCCAACGGTGAGGCCATCAAAGCTGAGCTTGCCATAGCTATTGGATTGCACCTCAATGATGTTTTCAACAACAGCCGCATATTGGGAGCTAACAACAAAGGCTTTTTTATAAAGTAAAAAGGCAGCCAACGAAAAGACAGCAAAAACTGCTAACCCTAACGCCGCAAACTTACCCCAGCTAGCAGCAAGGCGAGCCTTTTCATCTGACAAAAGACGGCCCTTAACTCCCTGTTTTATTGCTTCATCCAGCGTAATTTCTTCACTGTGAAGAAAACTATTAATTATTCGCTTTAAGGTGTCTTCTTTAACGGGGTCAAGCTCGACAAACTTAAAGCCAAGTGCATAACCATCTGCTGAGCGCCGAACCACCTCACAGGTAACCTCTAGCTTTAAGCTACCTTGATGTAGCGGAAAATAAAGGCTGACTTGGCGATCAGTAAAATCACTTTCCTTCACTGTTTTATCGGGAATAGAAAAGCCACTGACGCTCCAGTCAAGGGTTTTAACCTCCTGGCCACAAAGTGAGACGTAGGCGGGAAAATCTATACGTGGCTCGTTACGTTTCCCAGAGGGAAAGTCGATGCTAAGAAGATTGCTGGTCATCCCCATAACCTCAAGGCGTCAAAAAATTGGCGATAATGTACCCAACAAACTAGTACTTTTCTATAGCTTGAAAGAACAAATGCCTATTTTGATACGTTTATCACTCGATAACGCAGGAAAGCATTATTTTTTCCTTATTTCAGCAAGATAACGACGGGGCGGCATACCCATCACTTTGGTGAATACCGCGGTGAAGGCACTGGCGCTTTGATAGCCCAAATCAAGAGCGGTGGTGGTAATGGGCTGGCCCGCCAGCAACCGGTCTATGGCGACCACGACCCGCAGTCTTTCCCGCCAACGGCTAAAGGTCATGCCGGTTTGTTTTTCAAATAAACGGGTGAGGGTTCTTGGGCTGGTATAGGCTCTGGTGGCAAGAGCCGGCAAGTCGTCGCTACAGCCGGGGTTGGCTTTTAAAAAGCCGGTTACCGCTCTTAACCTTTTGTCTTCGCCTTCCGGCACATAAAGCTCGGAGTGCACTGCATGCAGGCCTAGCTGATGCAAAACCAACTGGGCAATCAGCGGCATCTGCGGATCACTGGCGGGTAATTGTGTGGCCTCCGTCGCCAACGCTTTTAACAGCGATGACACCATCACCAGACAACATTGCGGCGGCGTATCGATACCTGCCGGTACCTCCAACAGCAAATTGATGATAACGGCCTGCTCGCGATAACTGGCACAGTGGCGTACCCCCGGCGGCACCCAGACACCAGAGCCAGGCGTGGCCAGCCACCAGCCATCACTATTGTAGATGTTCGCGGTCCCGCCCATCACCAAGGTCAATTGCCCCTGTGCATGTTGATGCAGACTAACCTCGTTGCCCTGTTGGTGAGACAGGCGTTTGCTTTCAAAGCTCGACATGGCGGGATCCCGATGCCAGTTGGCAGATATTCGACAGTATTACTTCAGTTTATAGCGAAAATACAGTAACTGACGTAACGCTTTATTGAGGTGATGATGAAAACGTTAAATGTTCTATGTGTTGCTGGCAGCCTGCGCAGCAGTGCCAATTCCCACGCCGTGATGGCCAGTATGATTGCGATGTTGCCCCAGGGTAGTGAGGTCACTCACCTCGATATTGGCAGCCTGCCCCATTACGACGTCGACCTTGAAAACGGCGAGCTGCCGGTGAGTGTGCAACAGGCAAGGCAATTAGCCGCCCAAGCCGACGCCGTTCTCTTTGCTGTACCCGAATATAACCACGGCATACCCGGGGTGTTAAAAAACAGCCTCGACTGGTTGTCGCGTCCCTTTAAAGCCAGCCCCATGCAGGGAAAGCCGGTATTTTTTGTGACCCAATCAGAAGGTGCTCTTGGCGGCGTTCGCGCCCAGTACCAGATGCGCGAAACCTTGTCGTCGATGCTTTGTGTGCTCAAACCAATGCCAGAGATGGCTATCCCCTTTGTGCATAAAAAAATCGAAGACGGTTACTTAACAGACGACGCCACCCTGACCTTTATCGACGTCCAGCTAAAAGCCTTTCTGGCCAGTCTTTAAGATGCAAATACTATTAGCACTGGTGGCGGGGTTGTCGGTTGGCGCCTTTTTCAGCTGGTTGCGGTTACCAATACCAGCGCCACCAACGCTTACCGGTATTGTTGGTGCCGGGGGAGTGTTTTTAGGGGCGGTGCTGGTTAACCTGATACGCCACTATTTCAGCCATTAAAAAAGCCTGCTTAAGCAGGCTTTTTCTCAACATGAATCACGTCTTTGGTTTCTTTGACCACTTCTAGGTCGGTGCCGCTAATCGCTTCTTTTAGGGCTTGGCGAATGGTCATGTAACCCTTGATAGCATGGGGCTTCACATTACCCGTGGCGGTCAGGTCGGTTTCGATAATACAGCCCGAGTCACGCACCAGTTGTGGCCGCAGCTGGCTAAAGTCAGCGGCTGTAATAGCGTATTTATAGCCAACGTCACACACCCCACCCAGATCAACTATCCAGGGTTTACTGGCCGAACAGCCTGCCAGCGCCAATGTGGCCAAGGCAATTAAATAACGCAGTTTCATGGCAACCTCCGGCCGCCAAATATAATGAAAAAAGCCAAACCTAAAGTGATAAAACAGCGAAAGTTAAATTAGACAGCCTGGCCGGCAGCCCAGCCGCAACTCCAGGCCCACTGGAAGTTGTAGCCACCCAGCCAGCCGGTGACATCCATCACTTCGCCAATAAAATACAGCCCCGGCACCTTTTTACTTTCCATGGTTTTGGACGACAACTCATCGGTATCAACCCCGCCCAAGGTCACTTCGGCGGTGCGGTAGCCTTCGGTGCCATTGGGGTGCACCGGGTACTGGCTAAGGCTTGCCAGCAACTTTTGCATACGCCCGGCATCAAGGGCCCTTAACGGCAAGTCGCCGTCAATCTTGCCTTGTTGACCCAGCACCTCCACTAACCGTTTCGGTAGCAAGCGGGCCAAGGCGGTTTTCAGCGTTTGATTGGGCTGCTTTTCGGCCCATTGGCGCAAGGTAGCCGGCAAGTCGGTATCCGCCAGCAGGTTAAGGGTGACATCTTCACCGGGTTGCCAGAAGCTGGAGATTTGTAAGATCGCCGGGCCGGAAAGACCGCGGTGGGTAAAAAGCAGCGCCTCTTTAAAGCGGGTGCCATCGGCGCTTTCAGCAGTAACGCTCAGCGATACGCCAGCCAGTTCGGCATATTGCGCAAGGTCGGGTTTATCAAGGGTAAAGGGCACCAGGCCCGCCCGAGTCGGCAGGATAGTATGGCCAAACTGCTCGGCAATTTGATAGCCCAAGGGCGTGGCACAAAGCTTGGGCATTGATAGGCCGCCACAGGCAACCACCAAACTTTGGCAGCCAATAGCCTCGCCATTGGCACTGAGGCGAAAACCTTCGGCCGTTTTGCTGATATCGGTGACCTCGGTGCGCAGCTGCACCTTAACATCGGCCCAGTCACATTCGGTCAAAAGGAGCTGCACAATGTCTTTGGCGGAGTCATCACAAAACAGCTGGCCTAGGGTTTTCTCGTGGTAGGCAACGCCATGGCGTTCCACCAGCTCAATAAAGTCGTGCTGGCTAAACCGCGCTAGGGCAGATTTTACAAAATGCGGATTGTGGCAAAGGTAATTGGCCGGGCTGGCATTGAGGTTGGTGAAGTTGCAGCGGCCACCACCACTAATCAGAATTTTCTTTGCGGCCTGTTTGGCATGGTCCAGCACCAACACCGAGCGGCCGCGATAGCCCGCTTGGGCGGCGCACATCAGGCCAGCGGCGCCAGCGCCAATGATCACAACGTCAAACTGCGTCATGCTGTTCCCCATACCTTGTATCACTCAATTGCCGGGCCGCTAGTCTACACAAGGCAGGCCAATAAAAAACCACCTCAAGGGAGGTGGCCTGCATTCTATAAAGCCTGAGCTTAGGCCGTTAATTTAGCCACGGCAGCTTTAAGCTCGGCGTCAATGTCGGGGTTAGTGACTTTACCGGCTTCAACATCGAAGTTATCAAAGAAGGACGGTACCGACAGTGCCGCTTTGACGTTACCACCGAAAAACGGCGCCGAGGCTTGCGCTGCTGCCAGTACTGAGCTGGCGCCACCGGGGCCCGGCGACGTGGCCAGGTAAAGAGCCGGCTTTTCATTGAACATATTGCGGTCAATGCGGCTGGCCCAGTCAAAGAGGTTTTTATAGGCCGCCGGATAATGACCATTGTGCTCGGCGTAGGAAATCACAAAGGCATCGGCGGTGGCTAAGTCGGCCAGAAACTGTTTAGCGCCTTCGGCTTGGCCAATCTCTTGTTCCAGATCCTGGCTGAACATCGGCACATCGTAGTCGCGAATGTCCAGCACCTTAACGTCGGCGCCAGGCACCAGGCCGGCGGCATAAGTTGCCAGAGCTTTATTGATGGAGGTAGAGCTGGTACTGGCACCAAAGGCGATAACTTTCATGGCGTTAGTCTCATTATGTTGGGGTGTGTTTTTACGTTAGCGACCTAAAGACTGGCCTACAATCGCAAAATAGGCGCTATTACATTCTATTTTTTGCAACAAAAAACCGGCACCAGGCCGGTTTTCGTTAGTGCTCTGACGGCGCCGGCTTCGGCGCATCGTCTTGGCGGCCAAAACCTTCCGGCAGCGACTCGATATGCAGCGTTTGCGTCGGGAAGGCGCAGTCGGCGCCTAAGTCGTGAATGATGTTGATGATTTTTAGCATCACATCCTGCTTCACTTCATGGTACTCGGCCCACACCGTGGTTTTGGTGAAGGTATAAATAAAGAA
Organism: Gallaecimonas mangrovi; assembly: GCF_003367375.1. GTDB lineage: Bacteria > Pseudomonadota > Gammaproteobacteria > Enterobacterales > Gallaecimonadaceae > Gallaecimonas > Gallaecimonas mangrovi. Next base: position 65,775 of record NZ_CP031416.1, on the reverse strand, counting down.
ATCCAGGCTAGAGGGGCCAAAGGCATTGAAGTTGACCATCAGTGTTTTACTTTGGTCAATGGCCTCATGGTTTTGCAGCATGGCTTTTACTTTATTGACCACTTCGCCCATTTTCGCGGCATCTTCGTAGCGAATACCGATGGTTTCGTTGATACGGCGATTGAGCATCCGCGACGGGTTTTCCACAGAAATTTGTGTAAACACCGAGTTGGGTACGTAAAGCGGCCGCTGATCAAAGGTGCGAATTTGCGTCACCCGAAAGCCAATATGCTCGACGGTGCCTTCAATTTGCCGGTCGGGGCTGCGGATCCAGTCGCCAACCTTAAAGGGTTTATCGAAGTACACCACCAAAGAGCCAAAGAAGTTTGCCAGCAGATCCTTGGCGGCCATACCAATGACCAAGCCGCCAACCCCGCCTAACGCCAAAATACCGGAGATATTCACGCCGACGCTTTGAAATATGGTCAGCAGGAAAATCACAATAATGGTGGCTTTGAGCAGCTTGCTTACCGCTTGCACTGTGGTGATATCACGGCCACGGCGAATAAACTCTTGCTCACCGCCGTTGGTAAGGCGCCACAGGCACCATGCGGTTAAGCATTCAAACAGCACTTTGCGCAGCACCGGCAAATAGTTGGCCAATTCAGAGTCAATACGCCCGGCGACGGTTTGCGCCACCATCGACACCCCAACCAGCAAAATCAGCCAATTTACCGGGCCGTTTAGGCTGTCCCAGAACATGTCGTCCCATTTCGAAGAGGAACGGCTAATCAGGGTAAACAGCCGCTTAGCAACAACGCGCCAGAGCAAGGTCACCAACAAGGTGACCAATACAATCACTAACACATCAACCAACCAGCCTTCACCCAGCCAGTCGGTCATGGCGCTATAACTTTGGCGCCACCAGGATTTCAGTTGTTCCATTACAGTGCAGCCAGGATAGTTTCCGCTTTTGAGCTTTCGAAGGTTTTCGGGGGTTCAACATTCAGCAAGGTGACTTTGCCATCGTCAACAATCATGGCAAAGCGGCGAGAACGGGTGCCACCAAAGGCGCCGGTGTCAACGTCCAGACCCAGAGCCTTGGCAAAGCTGGCATCGCCGTCGCCCCACATTAACAGTTCGCTGGCGTTATGTACCTTGCCCCAGGCATCCATGACAAAGGCGTCGTTCACCGCCATACAGACGATGGCATCCACGCCTTTTTCTTTGATTTTGTCCGCCAGCACCACAAAGCCTGGTAAGTGGGCAGAACTGCATGTTGGGGTAAAAGCGCCGGGCACCGAAAAGAGCACCACTTTCTTCCCTTTAAAAAAGTCTTGGGTGTGCACTTCGGCAGGCTTGCCGTCGATCATTTGCTGCACACTGGCTTGGGGGATCTTATCGCCAACCTGGATCATATCGCGCTCCTTGAAAAGACTGCCCAAAGCCTACCCCAGCCTTGCCTTGGTCGCCACTGCCAAAGCGGCCGTGCAAGGCCCGTTTTCAGCTTGGGTAAATATCGAAGCGGTTTTTCTTGGTCGCAACGGCTGAGGCCGGCTTAACACCCGCCATTGGCTCGGCGTAATCGGGCCTTTTTACCACCACTTTTAACCGGGCCGCTTGCTTGGCCGCGGCCAGCAGGGCGTCAGCATCAAGGTCAGGCCCCACCAAGGTTTGAAAAACCCGCATTTCCTTTTTCACAAGGGCGGACTTTTCCCGGTGCGGATACATGGGGTCTAAATAAACCACATCGGCTGCCAGGGTGGGCAGCAGTGCAAGCGCTGGCCCAAAACGTAGCGTCATACGCGCCACTATGTCGGCCACTTCCGAGCCTTGGGCCCGGGCTAAGCCGTCTTCCAGTAAAGCGGCAACCGCCGGATGGCGCTCAACCAGCGTGACCTGACACCCCAAGGTTGCCAGCACAAAGGCGTCGCGGCCAAGGCCGGCGGTGCCGTCAATAACCGAAGGATTAGCGCCCTTTTTAAGGCCAACCGCTTTAGCTATCGCTTGGCCACGGCCGCCCCCAAATTTGCGGCGATGGGCCGTGGCGCCTTCAACAAAATCCACAAATACCGCGCCAAGCTTGGGCTCGTCTGTTTTTCGAAGCTCCAGGCGACTGTCGGTTAGCACCAGTAAACAGGGGCTATCGGCCAGCACCTCGGTAAAGCCATAACGTTGACGCAGCAGCTTGGCATGCGCCTGGCGTTCGGGGCTTTCACAAATCAGTGGTACGGCCATGGCGATCTCCTGTTGGGCCCGGCAAGTCTACTGTTCACTACGGTTCTGAGCAATGTCACCAACCATTAAATAAACAAAATACTTTACAAAGTCAGCAAGGGAGACCAGATTAAATAAATAAAACACTTTATAAATGGATTTACTCATGTCAACGACCTATGTAGAGCACCAAAACATCACCGTGCCCGACCTTGATGCCGCCATCACAACGCTACTGGCATTATTCCCCAGCTGGCAGCTGCGTTGCCGGCGACAAGAACGCATCATCCCCACCTTTAGCGATAAGGCGTTTACCCTCGACTGGGCCCATGTGGGGGATGACAACAGTTATATCGCGCTGCAAGCACCGGCCGACGGCGATGCCTTTATCCCAAACCCACAGCCTTACTTTAACCATTTGGGGCTGGTGGTAACGGACTTGGCACAATGCCTAAAAAGCGCCGCAAGGCTGAAACTTGTAACCAAGGAAAGCCCGGCTCATCCCGCCCGCAAACGCGCCTATATCAAAGTTTCCGAGGGGTTGATGCTCGAGGTTATTCAATACCTGTCGGATGACCCGGCCCAGCGGCACAGTTACCGCGCATAAGGAGTAGCCATGGAAAGGCTCTATCAACATGGTTTGCGGCTATAGCTGGCCAGTTGCCATCAATCCACCGCCCCAAGGGGCTACGAGGAAGACGCCATGAACACCATTACCCTGCTTGGCAGTGCCCGCGGTAACGGCTACACCGCCGCGCTTTGTGAAGCAATTGGCTTTAAGACATTGAATTTAAATGACTACCATATTCGCCACTATGACTACCGCAGCGACGGTGTTGGTGATGACTTTTTGCCACTGATGGAAAGACTACTGAGGTACGACCGCATTTTGCTGGCCAGCCCGCTGTATTGGTACAGCATGAGCGGGCAGATGAAGGTGTTTTTAGACCGTATTACCGATTTGCTTGACCACCACAAAGCCCTGGGCCGCCAGTTAAGGGGCAAGGCGGCGGGTGTTATTGCAACCGGCGGCGCCGCTCAAGCACCGGCCTGTTTTGAAGAGCCGTTTCGGCTGACCTTTGCCTACCTTGGCATGCACTACCAAGGCATGAGCTACCTCGACACCCAGCAAGGCCTTGATCAGGCAGCGCTGGCCAAGGTGGCAGCCGCGCACCCTTTTAAAGCCGACTACGCCTTGGCAAGTAAGGGAAAATGGGCAAACTCTACCCCGGCCTGACCGCTGCGCATAAAGTTGCGAATGTTGGCGTGGTCACTGCCGCCGGGATTGCCCAGCACATCGTCGCGGTAATAGCGGCCAAAGAGCGCCAAGGTTTGCGCGTCGCTAAGCTCAAGGTATTGGCCAAGGGCGATAAGCTTGCACGAGCCGTTATTTTGCCCGGCTTCATTGCTGATCTCGCCATTTTTAAAGGCGCTAGGGGTAAACACAAAGGCGCTGTCGATAAGCGCAATCACATCATTAAATTCGATGTCTTGCGGGGCCTTAGCCAGTTGCGCCTTAAGGGCATCTAAAGAAGTAAAAGCCATCAATGGGTTCCAAGTTAGTTAGGCAGGTTGTCGCCAACCGAGTAGCCAATGGTTTGGCTTATCTCATTAAAGCTGCGGCCCGATTGCTGTTGCCAGGCATTAAAGGCGTCTTGAATGGCTTTTTGCGAACGCTGGCTGGTGACACCGCCGTCAAAAATGCCGGTGTGTTTCAGGTAGTGCTCTACGTCTTGACTCAGCAAAAAGCAGTCAACCCCCATGCGGCGCAGGGCGTAAGGCCCAGTGTTGCCCCCCAAGCGTTTGCCGTGTTTTTTCAAATACTGCCACAGCCCCACCAGATCGGAGCTGGGCCAGGCCTTTAACCACGCCACAGCGCTGCCATGCTTGTCGGCAAGGTCTGCCAGCATTTGCGCGTTTTCACGGATGGTCATCACCTTGGAGAAGTTGCGGATAATGCGTGGGTCCTTGGCTTTTTGCTCCCACATTTCATCGGGCAGCAGCAGCATTTTTTCGATGTCGAAGCCAAAAAAGACCGACTCAAAGTCTGGCCATTTGTTTTCCACTACCCGCCAAACAAAGCCACTTTGAAAGATTTGTTTGGTAAAAGCGGCCAGCAGGCGGTCATCCGTTAAGCCGTCAAGGCCGCCAAAATAGGCCGGTGGCCGCAACAATGCAGTAAGGGCGGCATCGCCGCCCTTACGTTCTGAGGCTCGCGCCCAGATTTTATCGAAGGGTTCACGCATCAGGCGGCAATTCCGCTGTGGCGCAGCAACGGCTCTACCGACGGCTCGCGGCCCCTGAAGGCTTTAAAGAGTTCCATCGGCTCTTTGGAACCGCCTTGGCTGAGGATGCAGTCAAGGAAGTCTTGTCCGGTTTGGGCATTAAAGACCCCTTCTTCTTCAAAACGGCCAAAGGCGTCGGCGCTGAGCACTTCGGCCCACTTGTAGGAGTAGTAACCGGCAGCGTAGCCACCGGCAAAAATATGGGCAAATCCATGCTGGAAGCGGTTGTAGCTGGGCGGTACTGATACTGCCACCTTGCTGCGCACGTCATCCAAAATGGCTTGTACGCGGCCGCCTTGTGCTGGGTCGTACTCGGCGTGCAGGCGAAAATCAAACAGTGAAAACTCCAACTGGCGCAGCATCTGCATAGCACTTTGGAAGTTACGGGCCGCCAGCAGGTTGTCTAAAAGCGCCTGCGGCAGTGGCTCACCGCTTTCTACATGGCCAGAGATAATAGCCAGCGCTTCTGGCGCCCAGCACCAGTTCTCAAGGAACTGACTGGGTAGCTCTACCGCATCCCAAGGCACGCCGTTAATACCGGCCACGTCAGACACATCCACCTTGGTCAGCATATGGTGCAGGCCATGGCCAAACTCGTGGAACAAGGTAGTGACTTCATCGTGGGTAAAAAGCGCGGGTTTGCCGCCAATAGGCCGCGAGAAGTTACAGGTAAGGTAAGCCACCGGCTTTTGGCGGGAGCCGTCGGGCAAATGGCGGCTACCACGGCAGTCGTCCATCCAGGCGCCGCCGCGCTTGCCTTCACGGGCGTAGAGGTCAAGGTAGAAGCTACCTAAGTGCTCGCCATCTTTAGCTATATCGAAAAAACGCACCTGCGGGTGGTAAAGGTCGACATCGCTGCGCTCTTGGATATCAATACCGAACAGCTTGTTCACTACCGCAAACAGGCCAGGAACCACTTTGGTTTCCGGGAAATAGGGTTTGAGCTTTTCGTCGCTCACCGCATAGCGGGCTTCTTTAAGCTGCTCGCTGTAGTAGGCCTGATCCCAGGATTTAAAATCATCGCAGCCTTTGGATGCGGCGAAGGCTTTTAGTTCATCCAGGTCTTTTTGGCCCTGGGCCTTAGAGCGGCGCGCTAGGTCATTTAAGAAGGTCAGCACCTGGTCGGTGCTTTGCGCCATCTTGGTGGCCAAGCTCAGCTCAGCGTAGTTAGCAAAACCTAAAAGTTCGGCCAGTTCAAAACGCAGAGCCAGAATTTCGTCCATCACCGCGCTGTTATCAAACTGCGCATCACCCTGGTCAGAGGCGCGGGTGCTGTAGGCCTGATACATTTCTTCGCGCAAACGGCGGTTGTCGGCATAGGTCATTACCGCCAGGTACACCGGAATATCCAGCGTGAGCAGGTAGCCTTCTTTGCCTTTACTTTCAGCCATTTCGGCCAGCATGGCCTTGGCATCGTCCGGCAAGCCAGCCAGTTCTGCTACGTCAACAATGTGTTTTTGCCAGGCTTGAGTGGCATCCAGCAGGTTGTTAGAAAAGGTGCTGGAAAGCTCTGATAGCCGCGCTTTTATCTCGCCAAAACGCTGCTTTTTGTCGCTCGGCAAATCCACACCGCTTAAGCGAAAATCGCGCAGGGTGTTGTTAATGGCTTTTTGCTGGGCCGCTGACAAATCGGCAAAGGCGGTGCTGTCGGCCAGTTTTTTATAAGCGGCGAACAGGCCTTGGTGCTGGCCGACCCAGGTGGAGAACTCGCTCAGAAGCGGCAAACAAGACTCGTAAGCCTGGCGCCATTCGGGGCTGCTCATCACCGAGTTTAAGTGCGACACCGGTGACCAAGCTTTGGCCAGGCGGTCGTTGGTTTCTTCCAAGGGTTCAATCAGGCTATGCCAGCTAGGCGGCTCGGTGCTGGCCACCACGTTATCAACGGCTTTTTTGCAATCGGCCAGCAAGGCTTCAATGGCCGGTTTGATGTGCTCGGCCTTAATGGCACTAAAAGGGGGCAGGACAGAATTTTCTAATAACGGATTCGACATGATGATTTCTCTTTGTCCACGTCTTACCTAAGTAAGGGTCCGACATTGAGAAATCAAGGGGTAAGGCTACCCCTTAGAGTTTCTCAAAGTCTTTCTTAAGCTGATATTCACTGTCGGTGACGATGCGCTCCAGCGCGGCGACCCGTGATTTCAGCTCCGCCAATTCTTGGGTTAGCTTCGGATCTGGCTGGCTGGGCTGACGGGCAACCCAGGCCCGCGCCAGGCGGCCAAGGGTGGCGACGATAACCACACACAAAATAAAGACAAAGACGTTCATGGAGCCTCCTATGCAACCTATGACGCTACCTTACCTTATATTCACCGATGTTAACGTCGCCGACATATTTGTTTACCCTTTCGCCGGCGTGCGCATGGTGACAAACTCTTCAGCCGAAGTGGGGTGAATACCAATGGTGCTGTCAAACACTGCCTTGGTAGCACCGGCCTTCATCGCCACCGCAAAGCCCTGAGTCAGCTCGCCCGCTTCAGCCCCCACCATATGCAGGCCCACCACCCGGTCTGATGCCTTATCGACAATCAGCTTCATAAAGCTGCGCTCTTGGCTACCGGAAAGGGTGTGTTTGAGCGGCCTAAAGTCAGATTTATAGAGGGTAATGTCGCCGTATCGCTCCCGCGCTTCGGCTTCGGTAAGCCCAACGGTGCCAACATTAGGATGGGTGAAAACAGCGGTGGGAATATATTCATAATCCATCACCCGGGTGGCGTCTCCAAAGAGCTGATTAACCACCGTCATTGCCTCAGCCAGCGCCACCGGCGTCAGTTGGAAGCGGTCAATTACGTCCCCTAAGGCATAAATACTGGGCACGCTGGTTTGGAACTGGTCATTGACCTTGATGGCGCCGTTGTCATTGAGCTCAACCCCAACCTCTTCCAGGCCCAAGTTCATGGTGCGCGGTACCCGGCCGGTGGCAAAGAGCACTTGGTCGACTTCCAGCTGTTCACCGTCTTGCAGTTTTAACAGCAAACCACTGGCCGTCTTTTCAATGGCGGTAACATTGTTATTGAAGCGAAATTCAATACCGTCTTTGGCCATTTCCTCGGTCACAAAATGGCGAATGTCGTCGTCAAAGCCGCGCAATAAGGTGTCTCGACGATAAATTTGCGTTACCCGGCTACCAAGGCCGGTAAAGATAGACGCAAATTCCGAGGCAATGTAACCGCCCCCCACTACCGCCAAGCGTTGGGGAAATTCATGTAAGTCAAAAATCTCGTTGGAGGTAATGGCGTGTTCGCGGCCGGGTATCTCTGGCACAAAAGGCCAGCCGCCAACAGCAACCAGCAAGCGCTTGGCGGTAATTTCTTTGCCGGCGACGACAACGGTATGGGCATCTTTGATGGTGGCGAAATCGCGATACACAGTGACCTTGGCACCGTCCATTAAGCCGTCGTAGATACCATTAAGGCGAGATATTTCGTTGGCACGATTGGTTTTCAATTTTTGCCAATCAAAGGCGGGGCGCTCGCTTTGCCAGCCAAAGCCTCTGGCGTCTTCAAAACCATGGCCAAAGTCAGCGGCATAGGCGTAAAGCTTCTTGGGTACACAGCCCAGATTAACGCAAGTTCCGCCCATGGCGCTGCCCTCGGCAACCGCGACTTTGGCACCGGTCATTGCCGCCATTCGGCTCGCTCTTACACCGCCAGAACCGGCACCGATCACGAAAAGGTCATATTGATAAGTCGACATGGTATCTCCAAGATTTTTGGCTAAACCAGCTTAAGCCTGTGCCAGCCATTATGCCCAAAGTCACCGCAAATCGCTGCCCACCACGCAGATTGCCATAATCGCTGCCTTCACTCGAAAGCCAGAGAAAACAGCGTTTTTGTTCAAAAAGCAACCAAAAGTATCCACAAATCCAGCATCTTCCCCCTCTCGGCTGGCCAAACGGTGAATTTTTGTGTTAAATCCAAACCCCTTATTTGTAAAGTTGCCAACGCCTTGGGTCGTACTAACTAAAGACAGATAAATAAGGCCCTGTAACGTCAGCAAGTGCTGACAAGCTCGATTGCCGGAAACCCTGCGGTAACACCGAAGGATCGGTTTACACCCTAAAACGGCTCGCTGTTAAGGAACGCATCGTTAATGAAAACCTGCCCCAACTGCCATACCCCAACATTACAACCCACCGTTTATCACAACCAGCAGGTAGATGTATGCCGCACCTGTAAGGGGCTGTGGTTTGATGAAGGCGAGCTGGATTTAGCCTTAGCGTCTGCTGACGACGATTACGACACTGTTGATGTAGAAAAGCACCCCGGCCAGGCCGTTACTAACAGTGACCGCCTTTGCCCCATTTGCTCAGCCCCGATGACCAGCCACAACTTGCTGGCGGGCTATCAAGTTGAAGTAGAGCGTTGCCCCCAAAACCATGGTATTTGGGTAGATAAAGACGAGCTGGAAGCCACCCATCACGCTAGCCAGCTACACCAGCACCTCGGTGAGCTAAATGGCAAAGTGAACTGGAAAACCTGGGTTTTTCAATTCCTCACCCAAATGCCGGTGGAATACAACATTAAACCCAAGCGCAAGCCTTGGATGACCTGGCTACTGATCCTGGTTAACACCGTTATCTTTTTATCCGGCTTTGTGTCTGTTGATCTTGCTAAAGAGCTTTATAGCGGGGTGATGGTGCCCAATGAAATTAGCCACGGTCAGCACCTTGTTACCCTTATCACCAGCCAGTTCTTACACGGTGGCTGGATGCATCTTATTGGCAATATGTACTTCTTGTGGTTAACCGGCGACAACCTGGAAGACGCCTTGGGCCACTGGCGCTTTTTGTTGGTTTATCTGTTGTGCGGCACTGCCGCGGCCCTGGCGCAAACCTCCTTTATGCCGAACTCGCCCATCCCTACCCTCGGCGCTTCCGGAGCGATTGCCGGTCTGTTTGGCATGTACTTGCTGTGGTTTCGTAAGGCGAGCATTACCTTCATGTTTTTTGTCTATCAGAAGAAGCTGCCACCGTGGGGGTTTTTCCTTATTTGGATAGGCTTCAACATCCTGGGCATGGTGACCAATAGCCAAGGCGTGGCTTACATGGCGCACATCGGCGGCTTTGTCACTGGCCTTATTATTGGCTGGGTACTGCTCGGCTGGGTACGAGCGCGATACCCCGTTCTGACCGTACTGGAACATCCCAAACTCAAAATTCGCCGCTGAGATTCAATTAAAGGCCCGAGTTACCGGGCCCGCTTTACAAGGAAACCAACATGACTGAACAACACGAGAGAAGTGCTCGCCGGCGCCCCAAGCTGGATAACTCAGAACTGGTAAAAACCGGCTTTTGGGTTGGCCAAATCTTTATGCTGATTGCCACCGTGCTGGGTGTTTATTTGGCATCGCAGCAAGGTCTTAGCCAGGCAATTGCCTTTAGTGACCTTGATGACATGCAGAAAAACTATTACTTGCGCCGCTCCTTGCACGACGAGCTGGCTGACAATATTCAGGTAGTTCGCGATTACATTAAAACCGTGAAGGAAGATAAACCTTACGACCTGAAACGCTATCACCCGCAGCTGCAGTTCTTCGTTTGGGACACCATGAAGTACAACCCCAATACGTTGCAAACACCCAGTGTGTACCTGTCTGCCGTACGCCGTTATTACAGCGAGATTGAGTACTTGATTAACCGGGGTGAGCACCGCACCTATGGCCGGGACTATTTCTTAGGCCTATTGGCTAAAAGCACCGATAAAGTAGAAGAAAGCACCTTAAAAACCTTGGCCAACAATACCGATACCTTAAAAGCGAATCTGGCTAAACAAGGCGTCTCAGTAGAATAAAAAAAGCGGGGTTTACCCCGCTTTTTTTATGGCGCCAATTGCATTGGCGCAGGCTTGGCATTAATGCTTTGCAACCGCGCCAGCATTTGTGTTTTCTGCCCTGGTTGATAGCGGCTCACCTTGGCCGTTTTTAAATCAACTTTATGGCCCGTTTGCTGCTCCAGGAGTTTTTCGATACCGCCTATGGAAGGGTCCGTCATCTTGATCACCTTGGGTCCGGTTTGGGCGGTGCCGGGTAAATAAATAGTGCCTTGGTAAAAGTCGATGCCAAAAGCCACCAGCCCTGGCACCACAAAAAACAGCAGGCCAACACCATCAAAAATGGCGATTGCCGGATCTATACGTCCACCTCGTTGCCCTTGACGCTCAGGATGCAGCAACAGGCCGCAACCACTGAGCTGCAAGGTAAGAATACCAACCACTGTCAATGAGATAATTTTCGAGATATAACGCATTTAAGCTCCTTTCTTGTCGCCATAAAGTTGTTCAGCGCGATTAAACATGACCCAAGAAGTGATGATGTATTTATCACCCGATAACGGCGCATTTCCCCGATGAGTGTGAGTAAAGCTAGCCGGGGCGATAACTAGGCGGCCTTTTTTGGGCTTCACGCGATGGCGCTGGTAAAAAAACTCGGTTTCCCCACCCTCTGCCACATCATTGAGGTAGTACATCCAGAGTAGTACCCGGTGCAGCGGTTCGTTATGGGGCAATTGCGGAAACACTTCCGAATGCCAATGAGGATAGCCACCGGTTTTGCACTGATAGTGCTGCATATTGATGTGGCCGCTGCGATAAAAATGCTGCACCAAAGCGCCAAGGTTAGGCCGGCCAACTTCCAGGTAATTTTCCGGAGTCAGGGTGGTGGCTTCCCCTGTTGTGGGGTGGCGAACCACGGGCGATACCGCCCCCATTAGCAACATAAAATGCTTATCGAGGTAGCGACAGATATGGGGAAAGGTTTCGCTAAGAATGGCTTGTTTAAGGTCTTGCCACTGCGGATGACTGTCGAGGGTTACATCGCGGCTGCGCTTTTTACTGGTATCAACCCCACCACCGGTGCGACCTGCGGCCACGGCGGGGTCTTGGGCAAAGCGCTCCAGTAACTGCTGGCACAGGCTGTCGGGCAGGGCATCATCGATCACTTCGATAAATTGCATAAATGTTAAATATCCTTTTTCACAGCCTTAACCATGCCCAGTCGCTGTGAAAAAGAAAAGTAAAAGGCGGCACTAGGCCACCTTTTGTTAATTTAGGAGCAGGGCTTTTTATCAATTCGCCATACCACCGGCTCCCAGTATTGATCTTTAAATGTCTTAAAGCGGTTCTCTGGAAGAAACTGCGCAGCAAGGTAATAGATAGTATTCGGTTCGACGTTAATGGTGACCTTCTTCGCCATCTCCATACCACCGCCGCGCCGTGCCAGGCGGTAATCGGTGATCAATTCATGTAAGGCAATGGTGTGCTTACCGGCAGGCAATTTAAATACGCTAATTGAACGCACCACGCCTTTGCCATCAATAGCATTCACGTAAGCCGGATATTGGTCATGGGCTTGCGGTGGCGTAAAGAACACTGACACCCGGCCACATTGGCCTGCGGCCACGGCCGTTTCTTTGTTAGCACTGTCTTTAGGAGAGATCTCTAAGCGCCAAGCGGGCATCACTTTGGCATGCACCTTGGTCGAAAAGCTAAGCTTATCTTTACCGCGCTGCATGGTTACCGTCAGCGGCTGGCCATCATCAAGGTCATTAATCTTTGCCAGCACATCACCAAGCTTTTTGTGCTGTGTCAGGTCGCCATTTACCGACAACAACACATCGCCTTTTTTAAGCCCCATTTCGGCGGCGTCAGAGCCAGGCGTTACCGCCATCACCTCAAAACTTTTATTGAGTACCGCGCCCCAGTCGTAATAACGCCTGGCGGGCTCTTCTAACGTAACGGGCTTATTGCTGCCATTTGCCTCGGCGGCCACCACGGCGGCTCTGGCCTTTTCACGAGCCTGCTGCTCACTGTTACCCTCTGCGGCCCAAGCCTGGGCTAGAGGTAACAGCGCCATGAGAGCGAGCGTTAACAACGATTTATTCATAACGACTCCTAAGGCCTCTTGGCCATCTCTTTAATAATTTGCTGGCGTTTTTGCCATTGCTGAGTGACTTCTGCATCGGAATCGGCATATAGATATGCCTGCTGTAACTGCCGGTCTTGCGCTGCCAGCTCATAAGAAACAGGGGGTGACTGGACCACCGCTGGCGGCTTAAGCGGCCACCAAACCACAGCAATTAAGGCTATCGAAGCGGCGGTTGCCAGCCAGGGCCACAACACCTTCTTATGTACCTGCTGATCAATGCGCTGCCAAAGCGCCTCATCTGGCCGATATTCAATATCGCTCAGCTTCTTCGCTAAAAGTTCGCCAAACTTTTGCTCATTAGTCATCAAGCCAATCTCCTTGCTGCGCCCACTTTGCCAACTGCGCCAGTGCCCGCCGATAACGCTGCCTTACCGCCGCTTCCTTGATACCCAACATGGCGGCCAGTTCGCGATGTTCAAAGCCTTCCACCGCATGTAACCAAACTAAAAGCCGGTCTTGGTCGTTTAAGTGCGCAAGTAACGTTTCCACGTTATCCAGCTCGGCCAATCGCTCAACGGCGCCATGCCAGTCAGGTTCAATGGTGTCAGCTGAAACCCAAGTCAGGTTGGGGCCTTTAAACCGGTCCAGCACCAAATGAATAACCAGCCGCTTAAGCCAACTGCCAAAACGCGAGGGTTCACGCAGCGTCTTTAACGACCCAAAGGCCTTGATAAAGGCATCTTGCGTTAAATCCCGTGCATCAGCCTCGTTACCGGTCATCACCAAGGTCAGTCTAAAAACCGGGCTATAAAAGGCGGCAAACAGTTGATGCTGCGCGGCCCGGCTTCCTTTCGCTGCCTGACGAACAAGATGGTTGTCTGGTATGAATTGGAACCCGGATGCCACAGCCTCTCCCGTTGTTTTCTAATAAGACGAAACGCAAAGATAAGATGTGACACAGTGGCGAAAAAAAAGCGGGAAAGAAAGCCAGTAAGCTTGTTAGAAAGAGTCAGTGACTACCCAACCCCCGAAACGGAAGAACCCCAGCCTACCAGAGCTAGGGTGCTTGATGTATTCGGAGGGACGAGGCACAGGGACGTGCATCGCCATACCACACCGCTTGCGGCGGTGGGTGAGCCTTGAAGTGAAAGCGGCGCTTTCACGCAGGCGAACGCGAGCACACAGGATGTGCGAGCCGGGTGACTCGCCAGGGAGGGTTTGCAATGTGGGGCTAAAACGAAAAAACCCCAGCCAACGGCTGGGGTTCTTCGTGTATTAGGTGCCTGGCAGTGACCTACTCTCACATGGCGAATGCCACACTACCATCGGCGCAACTGCGTTTCACTTCTGAGTTCGGAATGGAGTCAGGTGGTTCCACAGCGCTATTGCCGCCAGGCGAATTCATTTAAGTCCGCTCAATGAGCCAACTTATCAATTCGGATTAAAGCTGATGTAACACTTTTAAGAGGTCTCACCCTTACTTGGCGTCCACCAAAACCCTTTGGGTGTTGTATGGTTAAGCCGCACGGGCAATTAGTACTGGTTAGCTCAACGTATCGCTACGCTTACACACCCAGCCTATCAACGTCCTGGTCTTGAACGACCCTTTAGGAGACTCGAAGTCTCAGGGATGACTCATCTCGAGGCTTGCTTCCCGCTTAGATGCTTTCAGCGGTTATCAATTCCGAACTTAGCTACCGGGCAGTGCCACTGGCGTGACAACCCGAACACCAGAGGTTCGTTCACTCCGGTCCTCTCGTACTAGGAGCAACCCCTCTCAATCATCCAACGCCCACGGCAGATAGGGACCGAACTGTCTCACGACGTTCTGAACCCAGCTCGCGTACCACTTTAAATGGCGAACAGCCATACCCTTGGGACCGACTTCAGCCCCAGGATGTGATGAGCCGACATCGAGGTGCCAAACACCGCCGTCGATATGAACTCTTGGGCGGTATCAGCCTGTTATCCCCGGAGTACCTTTTATCCGTTGAGCGATGGCCCTTCCATTCAGAACCACCGGATCACTATGACCTACTTTCGTACCTGCTCGACGTGTCTGTCTCGCAGTTAAGCTGGCTTATGCCATTGCACTAACCTCCTGATGTCCGACCAGGATTAGCCAACCTTCGTGCTCCTCCGTTACGCTTTAGGAGGAGACCGCCCCAGTCAAACTACCCACCAGACACTGTCCTTAATCCGATAAGGGACCGAAGTTAGAACATCAAACATACAAGGGTGGTATTTCAAGGTTGGCTCCACACATACTGGCGTACGTGTTTCATAGCCTCCCACCTATCCTACACATGTAGGCTCAATGTTCAGTGTCAAGCTGTAGTAAAGGTTCACGGGGTCTTTCCGTCTAGCCGCGGGTACACTGCATCTTCACAGCGAGTTCAATTTCACTGAGTCTCGGATGGAGACAGCATGGCCATGGTTACACCATTCGTGCAGGTCGGAACTTACCCGACAAGGAATTTCGCTACCTTAGGACCGTTATAGTTACGGCCGCCGTTTACCGGGGCTTCGATCAAGAGCTTCACCTTACGGCTAACCCCATCAATTAACCTTCCGGCACCGGGCAGGTGTCACACCGTATACGTCCTCTTTCGAGTTTGCACAGTGCTGTGTTTTTGATAAACAGTCCCAGCCATCTGGTCACTGCGACTCTCAACTGCTTACGGAGCAAGTCCTTCACAATCAAGAGCGTACCTTCTCCCGAAGTTACGGTACTATTTTGCCTAGTTCCTTCACCCGAGTTCTCTCAAGCGCCTTAGTATTCTCTACCTGACCACCAGTGTTGGTTTGGGGTACGGTTCCTATGCAACTGAAGCTTAGAGGCTTTTCCTGGAAGCGTGGCATCAACAGCTTCGTGACCGTAGTCACTCGTCTCGTGTCTCGGAATTAGCAGCCCGGATTTACCTAAGCTACCTCCCTACGCACTTTCACATGGACAACCAACGCCATGCCTGCCTAGCCTTCTCCGTCCCCCCATCGCATTGCACAGAAGTACAGAAATATTAATCTGTTTCCCATCGACTACGGCTTTCGCCCTCGCCTTAGGAGCCGACTCACCCTGCCCCGATTAACGTTGGACAGGAACCCTTGGTCTTCCGGCGTGGAGGTTTTTCACCCCCATTAACGTTACTCATGTCAGCATTCGCACTTCTGATACCTCCAGCATGCCTCCCGACACACCTTCAACGGCTTACAGAACGCTCCTCTACCGCTCACACATAGTGTGAACCCGTAGCTTCGGTGCATAGCTTAGCCCCGTTACATCTTCCGCGCAGACCGACTCGACTAGTGAGCTATTACGCTTTCTTTAAAGGGTGGCTGCTTCTAAGCCAACCTCCTAGCTGTCTAAGCCTTTCCACATCGTTTCCCACTTAGCTATGACTTGGGGACCTTAGCTGACGGTCTGGGTTGTTTCCCTTTTGACAACGGACGTTAGCACCCGCTGTCTGTCTCCCGGATAGTACTCTTGGGTATTCGGAGTTTGCATGGGTTTGGTAAGTCGGGATGACCCCCTAGCCCAAACAGTGCTCTACCCCCAAGGTATTCGTCCGAGGCGCTACCTAAATAGCTTTCGAGGAGAACCAGCTATCTCCCGGTTTGATTGGCCTTTCACCCCTAATCACAGGTCATCCCCTACTTTTGCAACAGTAGTGGGTTCGGTCCTCCAGTACCTGTTACGGCACCTTCAACCTGCCCATGACTAGATCACCGGGTTTCGGGTCTATACCTTGCGACTGGACGCCCAGTTAAGACTCGGTTTCCCTACGGCTCCCCTATTCGGTTAACCTCGCCACAAAATATAAGTCGCTGACCCATTATACAAAAGGTACGCAGTCACACCCGAAGGTGCTCCTACTGCTTGTACGTACAGGGTTTCAGGTTCTATTTCACTCCCTCGCCGGGGTTCTTTTCGCCTTTCCCTCACGGTACTGGTTCACTATCGGTCAGTTGGGAGTATTTAGCCTTGGAGGATGGTCCCCCATATTCAGTCAAGATACCACGTGTCCCGACCTACTCATCGTGTGCAACAATGCTTGCCATTTCATGTACGGGACTATCACCCTGTATCGCGGCACTTTCCAGAGCCTTCCACTATGACAAACACTGATAAACACACTGGGCTGTTTCCCGTTCGCTCGCCGCTACTGAGGAAATCTCAATTGATTTCTCTTCCTCGGGGTACTTAGATGTTTCAGTTCTCCCGGTTCGCCTCGTTACCCTATGTATTCAGGTAACGATACTTGCTTATGCAAGTGGGTTTCCCCATTCGGAAATCATTGGCTCAAGCGGTTCTTATCACCTCACCAATGCTTATCGCAGATTAGCACGTCCTTCATCGCCTCCAACTGCCTAGGCATCCACCCTGTACGCTTAGTCACTTAACCATACAACCCCTAAGGGTTTCGCTTGCGCGAACCTTAATATCGACGTTAACGACATTAAGCTGTATGTGACTAACACCTGGTTTTTTCGCCGGACGCTCAAATAAAAAATGAGAGTCTCTTTAAATTTGCAGTGTTATATCAGCTTTCCGAATTATTAAAGAGCAAAAAACCTACTCGAAAGTAGGTTTCCAAATAATCTGTGTGGACACTGCACAGCTGGCAGTCTCTTTTAGTAAGGAGGTGATCCAGCCGCAGGTTCCCCTACGGCTACCTTGTTACGACTTCACCCCAGTCATGAACCACACCGTGGTAAACGCCCCCCCGAAGGTTAAGCTATCTACTTCTGGTGCAGCCCACTCCCATGGTGTGACGGGCGGTGTGTACAAGGCCCGGGAACGTATTCACCGTGGCATTCTGATCCACGATTACTAGCGATTCCGACTTCACGGAGTCGAGTTGCAGACTCCGATCCGGACTACGACGCGCTTTTTGGGATCCGCTTACTATCGCTAGCTCGCTTCCCTCTGTACGCGCCATTGTAGCACGTGTGTAGCCCTACTCGTAAGGGCCATGATGACTTGACGTCGTCCCCACCTTCCTCCGGTTTATCACCGGCAGTCTCCTTTGAGTTCCCGACATTACTCGCTGGCAACAAAGGATAAGGGTTGCGCTCGTTGCGGGACTTAACCCAACATTTCACAACACGAGCTGACGACAGCCATGCAGCACCTGTCTCAGAGTTCCCGAAGGCACTAATGCATCTCTGCAAAATTCTCTGGATGTCAAGAGTAGGTAAGGTTCTTCGCGTTGCATCGAATTAAACCACATGCTCCACCGCTTGTGCGGGCCCCGTCAATTCATTTGAGTTTTAACCTTGCGGCCGTACTCCCCAGGCGGTCAACTTAACACGTTAGCTCCGGGATCCACGTTTCAAGAACACAAACCCCAAGTTGACATCGTTTACGGCGTGGACTACCAGGGTATCTAATCCTGTTTGCTCCCCACGCTTTCGCACCTGAGCGTCAGTCTTTGGCCAGGGGGTCGCCTTCGCCACTGATGTTCCTTCCGATCTCTACGCATTTCACCGCTACACCGGAAATTCCACCCCCTCTCCAAGACTCTAGCCTGCCAGTCTTAAATGCAATTCCCAGGTTAAGCCCGGGCTTTCACATCTAACTTAACAAGCCGCCTGCGTGCGCTTTACGCCCAGTAATTCCGATTAACGCTTGCACCCTCCGTATTACCGCGGCTGCTGGCACGGAGTTAGCCGGTGCTTCTTCTGCGAGTAACGTCACAGCTGCAGCGTATTAAGCTACAACCTTTCCTCCTCGCTGAAAGTGCTTTACAACCCGAAGGCCTTCTTCACACACGCGGCATGGCTGGATCAGGGTTGCCCCATTGTCCAATATTCCCCACTGCTGCCTCCCGTAGGAGTCTGGGCCGTGTCTCAGTCCCAGTGTGGCTGATCATCCTCTCAAACCAGCTAAGGATCGTCGCCTTGGTGAGCCGTTACCTCACCAACTAGCTAATCCTACGTAGGCGCATCTGATAGCAAGAGGCCCGAAGGTCCCCTCTTTGGTCCGTAGACATCATGCGGTATTAGCCATCGTTTCCAATGGTTATCCCCCACTATCAGGCAGCTCCCTACGTCTTACTCACCCGTCCGCCGCTCGTCATCTTCTAGCAAGCTAGAAATGTTACCGCTCGACTTGCATGTGTTAGGCCTGCCGCCAGCGTTCAATCTGAGCCATGATCAAACTCTTCAATTAAAAGTGTTTGATGCTCAATGAATTGCTGAAGTGTTGAACACTTCACAGTCATTGAGTAGTTCTCAATTTTTTGAGCCTACCCATCTGCGAGTGCCCACACAGATTACTTGGATTATTTTGTTAAAGAGCGTCGCCGTGTTTGGCGAGGGTGCGTATCTTACACCCGACAGATTCAAAGTCAACCCCTAAATCTCAAAAAACTTAAGTTAACACATTGTTATCACTTAGCTTTTTGACCTTCAGAACGAAGCGTTTAATCGCTGACGTCCCGCTGGTGGAGTGGCATTATAGGGATGCCGCGCCTGGCTGCAAGGGGTATTTGAAAGATTTTTCTCAACCGCTGATTTATTAAGCGAAAGGCGCTAAAAACGTTGGTTTATTAGACAAAAGGGGCGCCAATGAGCCTTGAAACATATAAAGGAATTACGCCTACATTAGACGAGGCGGTCTATGTTCACCCCAGTTCGGTACTAGTGGGCGATATTAGCTTAGGAAAAGATTGCTCCGTTTGGCCACTGGTGGCAGCGCGAGGGGACGTGAATCACATTCGTATTGGGCAGCGCTCAAATATCCAAGATGGCACAGTGCTACATGTAACCCGCAAACATAAAGAAGTGCCGGAGGGCTACCCGTTGCTCATTGGTGACGATGTAACGGTTGGCCATAAATGTATGCTGCATGGCTGCGAACTGGGAAACCGTATATTGGTCGGTATGGGCGCTATTGTTATGGACGGCGTGGTTGTAGAGGACGACGTTATTATTGGCGCAGGCAGTTTAGTGCCGCCGGGTAAGCATCTCGCTTCTGGCTACTTATATGTAGGCTCACCAGTAAAGCAGGTTCGCCCCCTTAACGAAGGCGAACGAGACTTTTTATCTATTTCAGCTGACAACTATGTACGGTTAAAGAACGAGTATTTGGCTTAATCAAAATGTAAGTCGCCCTGCACATCCAGGGCTTCTTCGCCAATGGCTTCTTCTATTACTTCTTCCATGCGTAGCTGTTCACGGCTAATCAGATCTTCGGCCTGGGCTGCTACCAGCTGCGGTTCGTCAAAAAAACTGGCATGGAAGAAACAGGGAACGCGCCAGCCGTTAACAGTGGCATCCAGACGAATGCTGCCACTGTTTTCATCAAAGACCGCACTTTCCAGAAATTGAATGGATTGATTCATCACCCCTCCTTCATTTCATTTAGCACTTGTTGCCAGTTCGGCTGGCGTTGCCGCCAGAGTGAGAAACTTTCTGCGCCTTGTGCCACCAACATACCCAAACCATCGCTACTGGCATGACAGCCATGGGCTTTGGCCCATTGTTCAAAAACCGTGCCTGCCGGTTTATATACCAGATCATAGGCCAGGCTGGCGCCATCAAAGATGCTACTGGTAACCGGCGGCAGTTCATCACTCAGTGACGCCGCCGTTGCGTTAATGATGATGTCAAAACGCTGCCCGGCTAAATCCGCAAACGAATGGGCGCTGATATTAAAAAGCGCCGCTAATTGTTCGGCCTTACTTTCGGTGCGGTTGGCTACCACCAAGCTGGCCGGCGCTTCCTCAACCAGAGGCCCAAGAATGCCGCGGGTGGCGCCGCCGGCACCAATAACCAGAATGTTGCTGCCCCTAAGCGCAGCCCCGAGCCGTTTAAGGTCAGCCACCAAACCGGCACCATCGGTGTTATCGCCAAGCCATGAGCTATCTTTTTGCAGCGCCAAGGTATTTACTGCTCCGGCCTGTTTGGCCCTTGCGGTTAGTTGGCTGGCCCAGCGATAAGCCTCTTCTTTAAAAGGTACTGTGACATTGGCACCTTTATACCCTTCGGCGGCTAGCCGGTTCATGGTGTCGGTAAAACCGTCTAAGGGTGCCAGGGTACGGTCGTAGCTGATATTATCGCCAGCCAATTCGGCAAAACGGGCATGCATAGCGGGCGAACGGCTGTGCTTTACCGGATTGCCAATCACAGTGTAGTGGTCCATAGAAGCGCTTATGTTGAAGTGGTTGAAATCTAAGATGAGCATATCAGAACACCCCTGTCCTGAACGTACACCTTATCAGTTACTGGGTGGCGAGAAAGCCGTACGCCAGTTGGCCAACCGTTTTTACGACATCATGGCGACCGACCCCAAGGCGGCTGAGCTTTTAGCCATACACCCGCAGCCAATGGATTCTATTCGTCAGCGCTTTTTCGAGTTTCTATCTGGCTGGTTGGGCGGGCCTGGCCTTTTTGAACAAAAATACGGCCACCCTAGGCTGCGCGCCCGGCACCTATCTTTTACCGTCAATGCGTCGTTACGCGACCAATGGATGTATTGCATGGAAAAAGCTCTGGCAGATGAGGTGAAAAACCCGCAGCTGCGAAAGTCTTTGTATAACGCTTTTGCGCCCCTGGCGACGCACATGATTAACCAATAAAAAGGCGGCCCGATGGCCGCCTTTTTATTCTGCCAGCCAATCTCTTGGCTTTAGGTAGTCATTTAATTGCGCTTCCTGGCTACCGGGCTCTGGTTCAAAGCAATATTGCCAGCGCGCCAGTGGCGGCATAGACATCAAAATGCTTTCGGTGCGGCCGCCGGTTTGCAGGCCAAATAAGGTGCCCCTGTCCCACACTAGGTTAAATTCCACATAGCGGCCACGGCGATAAAGCTGGAATTGGCGCTGCTGCTCGCTGTAAGGGGTGTCTTTTCGCTTATTGATAATGGGCACATAACCCTGGCAATAGCCTTGCCCTACCGCCTTGATGTAAGCAAAGCAGCTATCGAAATCCCATTGATTAAGGTCATCAAAGAAAAGGCCACCAACACCACGGGTTTCACCGCGGTGTTTTAAGAAGAAATACTCGTCGCACCAGGTTTTAAAACGCGGGTATACGTCCTGGCCGAAGGGCTCTGAAAGGTCGTGGGCAACCTGATGCCAGGCTTTTACGTCCTCAATAACGGGGTAAAAGGGTGTGAGGTCAAAACCACCACCAAACCACCACACCGGATCTTCACCGTCTTTTTCCGCAAAAAAGAAGCGCACATTAGCGTGGCTGGTGGGTACGTGGGGGTTTTTCGGGTGAATAACCAGGCTCACCCCAACCGCATGAAAGCTGCGCCCTTCAAGCTCTGGCCGGTGCGCTGTTGCCGACGCGGGCATCTTGTCGCCATAGACATGGGAGAAATTAACGCCCCCTTGTTCTATAACAGCGCCATCGGCCAGCACCCGGGTGCGACCGCCGCCGCCGCCCGGCCGCTGCCAGGCATCTTCCACGAACTTGCCTTTGCCATCTGCGACTTCAAGCTGCTTACAAATATCGTCTTGCAAGGCGAGCAGAAAGCTTTTTACTTCTTCTAAACGAGGGTGGCTCATATTAGTCCCTATACTGCTGACCGGTAATGGCATCAAAAATCTGGGTTGGCCTGTCCAGGCCCCCTACTTCACCATCGACCACCAACACCGCATCACCAAAATATTCCCTTACCGCCTCACCAGTCATTAAGGGTGGTTCACCGGCTTTATTGCAGCTGGTTGAGACCAACGGCTTGCCATAAGCCTCACATAAACTGCGCACCAAGGGATGGTCGCTCACCCTTACCGCCAAGCTGTCGTGCTGGCCTTTTAGCCAGTCTGGCACCTCTTTCTTAGCAGGCATTACCCAGGTAACAGGACCTGGCCAACGGGAAAAAACCGCGAAGCGCCGGTCCTGGGGAATATCGTTATCACGGATGTATTTAAGGGCGTGGGAGTAGCTAGCAGCGACCACGATGAGGCCTTTGGCCGGATCTCGTTCCTTAAGCGCCAACAGCGCTTTAACCGCGTCTTCGTTGTCGGGGTCGCAGCCCAAGCCAAATACCGCCTCGGTGGGGTAGGCAATCAGGCCGCCATTTTGCAGATGTTCTATAACAGCGTCGTACATGATGGGGAAATACAAAGAGTCAATTGCCCACATTCTAGCCTCGCCAGCGCCGAGGTTGAATGCCCATTTGCTTTTCTGGCCTATTCAGCCAGCGGTTTTTGCCCTGAGCAGCCTTTTACCGGGCACTTGAGCAGGGTTTTACCTTTCACCGACTTTTTAACCATGATGCCCCAGCCACACTCAGGGCAAGATTCTCTAACCGGGGGGTCATTAACCACATACTTGCACTTTGGGTATTGGTCGCAGGCAAAAAAGGTTTTACCAAAACGATTAACTCTCTCGAGTAGTTCCCCTTCGCCGCAACTAGGGCAAGGCATGCCGGTATCTTTTTCTTCTTTGTCATCGGCAATGTAGTGGCAATTTGGGAAAGCGGTGCAGCCAATAAACATGCCAAAGCGCCCTTGCTTTACCGCCAATACAGAGCCGCATTCGGGGCAAAGCGCTTCATCTAACACTTTTAAAATCGCACTTTCGTGGCCTTTAACAGGCCGGGTATAGTCACAGCTAGGGTAGCCACTACAGCCAATAAAACTGTGCTTACCCACATGGCGCATCACTAAGCCACTGCCGCATTGGGGGCATGCTTCTTCCAATGTTTCATGCTCTTGGGCACGAAAGAGACTCTGATCAATTTTGGACATGCACTACCTTTTACCCACCTGTTTTGAAGAGTATGGTTGCGACTTCAACGCCATGACTGAATGTTACGCCGATGCTAGATGAACCTATACCGCAGCCCATTCTCGACACCATCTTCACCCGTGCCAACAGCGGTGATGCCCGAGCACGACTGCAGGCAGCGGTGGTACTGACAAGTGCTGCCTTTGTACCCGTTGATTTGGAAAGAGCGGCCCATTACATGGCAGGGCTCGAGGCACCGGCCGGGGTTAGCATTAAGGTGAATTATGCCAGGGAGCAATGGGATAACCAAAAACTGCTCGCGAAGCTGTTGGCCACCAGCAGCCCCGAAATGGCCCTGGTAGCGGCCTTGATTCAAGATTGTCTTGGCCAACACGACCAAGCGATGGCAATACTCAGCGCCTTGCCGACCGATAAATTACCGCTGCTCGGTTACATTCTTTCTTACCAGGCGGTCGATGCTGCGCGCTGGCTAGCAACAAGTCCCAGCCAGCACCCGCTGGTTATCGAGCGCCAACAAGAACTCAGCCAAGGTTCCCAGCATTACCAACCCGAGTACTCGATAACGCCACCAAACGGTATTGCTATTAGGCGTGCTTTTATCTCGCCGATGGCTTGCGCCTATTTAAAGTGGTTGTCAGCACCCTGGATAGGCCAGGCCATGACATCCGACCCGGTGACGGGAAAGCCGATAAAGCACCCCATCCGCACTAATGGGTCCATGACCTTTAACTCGGGTTTGGTTTGCCCCTTTCTGATGTGGCTAGAAAGGCAGCTGGCCGCGGCGGTAGCAGTGCCTGCCACATGCCAAGAGAGCACTGGCATTTTGCATTACCAACCCGGGCAGGCGTTTCGCTCTCATTTTGATGCCTTCGATATCACGCAAGCCGGTGCCGAGCACTTAATGCGCGATGGTGGGCAGCGGCAAAAAACCGCACTTATCTATTTAAACGAAAATTTTAGTGGTGCAGAGACAGACTTTCCCCGTTTGAACTTTCGTTTTCGGGGCAAGATGGGAGACTTGCTGACCTTCAATAACACCGATAGCGAAGGTCAGCGAGACGAGAAGGCCCTTCATCAGGGCATGTCACCTAGCGCGGGTACCAAATGGGTGCTATCGAAATGGTTCCGAGAGCACCCTACCGATCATGGCCAACGCCTGCACGGCTTAATGTAAAAGCTCGCCGGGCTCTTCAAAGAGCAGGTTTTCCATTTTGGCATAGGCGTTTTCTTGGCCCGGCACATTAAACAGCACCATCAGCACCACCCACTTGAGATCTTCAAGCGAAATGGATGACTGCTCCAAGTCCATCAAACGGTCTATGGCCATTTCCCGTGTTTCCCCACTCAGCACCTGGATCTGTTCAAGAAACATCAGAAAACCGCGGCACTGGGCATCTAAACGCAGCATTTCTTCGTCGGTGTAGACGCGAATGCTGTGTTGGGGAACATTGACCAGAAAAGGTCTTTCGCCATTTTCTTGCAACGCCGCCAAACGTTCGAGCCATGCTAAAGCCTTGAAGATCTCTTCATGGCGAAAGCCAGCCCGGGTTAACTCGTCGGTGAGTTGCTCGTGGTCCATCATGATTTCCACTTCGGAATGGACATAGTTTTCAAATAAATACATGAGGACATCAAACATGCGACTGCCTCCTCTGTCGGACATACCCGCCCGGGACACGGCACACATAGCCTTGCATCTCCAGTTCGAGCAAATATGAGAGGACGACTTCCACCGCCAATTGCGACCTTTCGACAATAAGGTCAAGCGGTGTCGTGTCATCTCCTACATTATCCAGAACCGGATGTTCTGGCAATCCTTGCAAGACCACCTTTTTATTGATCGGCTCAAAAAGCCAACTCTTGAGTACAAAGCCAATATCGTCAGGTTCCGACACCAGCGCCGCACCATCTTTAATGAGTTGCAAGCAGCCTGCTGCCTGCGGATTAAAAGGTGTGCCCGGTATTGCTAATACATCGCGGCCAGCATCGGCGGCCAAGCGAGCGGTGATAAGCGAACCTGATTTAAGGCTGGCCTCCACCACCAATGTTGCCAAACTCAGCCCGGCAATAATGCGATTACGCTGCGGGAAAAGTGCTGGCAGCGGCGCGGTATCCGGCGGCATTTCGCTAACCAAGACCCCCTGCTGGGCAATAGCGTCAAATAGCCCTTGATGGCGTTTGGGATAACAGCTTTGCAAACCGCTGGCCAATACCGCCACAGTGCCAACGCCTCGTGAAAGCGCAGCTTGATGCGCTAGGCCGTCAATGCCCAAAGCCAGCCCCGATGTCAGCACCACGCCGGCATCAATAACGGGCTCTAATAAGCTCATGGCCGCTTTCCCGGCCGGGCTCGGTTTTCGGCTTCCCACTACCGCCAGCTGCGGCCGCAATAGCCACTGTGGCTGGCCTTTTAGAAAAAGCCGTACCGGTGGCCAGGGCGATTGCGCTAACAGCGGCGGATACTGCTCGTCATCCAAAAAACACAGCTGGCTACCGCTTTGCTGTAGCCAGGCCAAAATGCTGTCAACCTGCGGCCAATCTAGCCCTTGGCGGCTCGCTAAAAAGCCTTTGGGCACGCCGGCATCGGCCAGCACAGCGTCAGATTCTGCCAACAAAAAAGCTGGCGACCAACGGGCAAGTTGGCGCCAGCTTTTGGCTTTTACGCCAGGCAGCAGAGAAAGGGCCAACTGCTGCCTGACCTTATCCATGATTTACTCCGGGTTGGTGGCCATATCCAGTTCGCGTATCGGTTGCCGCGCTTTCAAGATAAGGGCCAAGCTGAGTTTATCAAAGGTACGAAACACCATCATTTGCCCCACCGGCTCAGATGGTTGGATAACGGTTTTGCCATCGGCCTTACTGGATGAAAACCAGCGGTCAAAGACATTGGCATCTTCCTTATATTCGGTGTTGTCACCCACCAGCACCGCAGCACCGTCGCGGCGCGCTTCCAGCACTAATCCGGCGTCTATGCCATCACGGTGGCCTTTATTGAGCACCACTACATCAAATTTACCCAGGGCACGGGTTTTACGATAAGAGTCAATAATGCGCGCTTCAACCAAGGCGGCCGGCGGATGGGGCTGAAAATACAGCGGCAGATGATGGTCATCCAGCGGCAGCAGGTAGTCACCGGGGGTTATTTCCCGCTGTACCTGCACCACCTTTAAAGACGCCAAATCAAAATGTTTGTTGTCCTTTTCATCACCCACCTGCACCTTCTGCACTTCAGTCGCTTTCACCACCGACACCAATACCGCTTCGGTACCCAAGTATTCCTTGGTTTCAGGGTCTACATAACTGCTGCCCTGGCGGTAAACCCCGTAAAGCTTGCCTTCAACCAATTGCGGGCCACTGGCGTACATGTCCATGTGCTGAGTTAAACGTTTAGTGAGATCAGAGCCCCCCGTTACCCTAGGCGCCTTGGCAAGCAGCTCGTCGTCGACGATTTGTTGGTAGGTGAGAAAGTCCCGGATGTAAGAGGTTGGTAAGGTTGGGATCGCTTTTTCTCGGTCCATCACCCTGGCGGTTGGCGATAATTTAACGAGGGGTTTGCGAACCAGCTGCGGGACGCCGTTCACTATCACCAAACTGAGCTTATCCCCCGGATAAATTAGATGGGGGTTATCGACCTGCTCGTTTGACTGCCACAGCTTTGGCCACAACCAGGGGTTTTGGAGAAACTTCGCCGATATATCCCACAGCGTGTCGCCTTTTTTCACGATATAGGTTTCTGGGAAGTCATTTTTTAACTTTAAATTGTCGGCCAGGGCGAGCCAGGCAATTGCCGACAGCGCCAGTGCAAGCAGTATTTTTTTCATTTTTTCGTCCTTTAGCCAGCCCCTCGCTGGCCGCTGAGAACCCTGGTTGAGTTATTATGGCTGTCAATGCCAGGTTCAAATGACTAAAATTACAGCATATTAGTCTGGCTTCATTACCATATTAGCGCAGTAATCATAAACTTATGGCAGTTCTAAACGTTTTACATTATCCGGATGAGCGGCTTCGTACCGTTGCTAAACCTGTGGCAGAGGTTAACGACGCCATCCGCGAATTGGTCTCCAATATGTTCGACACCATGTACGACGAAAAAGGGATCGGCCTTGCGGCCACCCAAGTCGACGTACATCTGCAAGTGGTGGTGATGGACGTCTCCGAAGAGCGCAACGAGCGCCGCGTGTTCATTAACCCCAGAATAGTAGAAGCCGATGGCAAAGCCATGGGCGACGAAGGCTGCCTTTCCGTACCCGGCTCTTATGCCGAGGTGGAAAGAGCCGAGCAGATTAAAGTGGTCGCGTTGGACGAAAACGGTCAGGAGTTCACCCTGGAAGCCGACGGCCTGCTCGCCGTATGCATCCAGCATGAGCTGGACCACCTGAAAGGCAAACTCTTCATTGACTACCTGTCTCCGCTGAAACGCGAACGTATTCGCAAGAAGCTGGAGAAAGAAGCCCGTCAGCAAGCCCGTCAAACGTCTAACATCTGACGAGGATCCCCTTGAGTTCATTGCGTATCGTATTTGCGGGCACGCCGGATTTTGCGGCCCGCCATCTTGCCTCGTTGCTTGAAAGCGACCACGAAGTGGTTGCCGTTTTCACGCAGCCTGACCGCCCGGCTGGCCGTGGCAAAAAGCTCACCCCCAGCCCGGTAAAGGTATTGGCACAAGCACAGGGCATACCGGTGCACCAACCACTTAGCCTGAAAAAGCCTGAAGGCCAGGCCGAGCTGGCGCAATACCAAGCCGATGTAATGGTGGTGGTTGCTTATGGGCTGATTTTGCCGCAGGCGGTATTGGACATGCCGAAACTAGGCTGCCTGAATGTGCATGGCTCACTGCTGCCTCGCTGGCGCGGCGCGGCGCCCATTCAAAGAGCCATTTGGGCGGGCGATGCCAACACCGGCGTGACCATTATGCAAATGGATAAAGGCCTCGATACCGGCGCCATGCTCAGTAAGGCAAGCCTTGCTATCGAGAGCAGCGACACCTCCGCCAGCCTCTATGAAAAGCTGGCTGAGCTTGGCCCCAAAGCACTGCTCGATACCCTGGCAAAGCTTGAATCACTGACGCCTTTGCCCCAAGACGACAGCCTCGCCAACTATGCCGAGAAGCTGAGTAAAGAAGAGGCGCGGATAGACTGGTCACAAGAAGCCGCCTTTATTGAACGCTGCGTACGCGCCTTTAACCCCTGGCCAGTTAGCCACTTTGTGGTGCAAGAGCAAAGCGTCAAGCTTTGGCAAGCCGAAGTGATTGCAACAAGCAATACTGAAGCCCCAGGCACTATTGTCGCCACCAGCAAGGCCGGCATAGATGTGGCAACAGGTGCGGGCGTGCTGCGTATTAAGCAGCTGCAACTTCCCAATAAAAAAGCCATGTCAGCTGCGGATGTGCTGAATGCGCGCCAAGACTGGTTTACACCCGGCACGGTGCTGTCATGAGCGCCAAGCTTCGCGCCCAAGGCGCCAAGGTACTAAGCGCAGTGTTGGATGAAGGCCGCTCGCTGAGTGAGGCGCTACCCCAAGCCCAGCAAGCTCTCAGCAACCCCAAAGACAAAGCGCTGTTACAAGCGCTTTGTTTTGGTGCCCTGCGCCAATACCGGCTGCTCGATGCCGCCCTAAAACTGTTGATGCAAAAGCCTTTAAAAGGCAAAACCCGCGTGCTGCAGCACTTGTTGGCACTGGGTCTTTATCAGCTCTATTTCAGCCGCATTCCCGCCCATGCCGCCGTGGGGGAAACCGTTGCCGCAGCGCCGCTGTTAGGCCAGGCCAAGCTCAAAGGCTTAGTTAATGGCGTGCTACGTAATGCCGAGCGCCAGGGGACAGAGCTGTTAGACAAAGCCTGCAAAAACCAGGCGGTGGCAACTTTGCACCCCGACTGGCTTATCGAAAGATTGAAAAAGGCGTATCCCCAGCAATGGCGCGCCGTGCTGGAGGCCAATAACCAGCAAGCACCGCTTTGGCTGCGCAACAACAGCCGCCAGCAAAGCCGGCCAGATTACCTAGCCAAACTTAGCAATAGCGCAATAGAGGCTGTAAGCGAAGACTCACTTACCAACGGTTTCTACCTTGCCGAAGCTCAAGACGTGACCGCCCTGCCCGGCTTTGCCGATGGCAGCGTTAGCGTGCAAGACGGCGCCGCCCAATTTGCCGCCGAACTGTTGGCGCCACAAGACGGTGAGCGTATCCTCGACGCCTGCGCCGCGCCCGGCGGTAAAACAGCACATATTTTAGAGCTGGCCGACGCCGAGGTGTTGGCCCTTGATGTTAGCGAAAGCCGTTTACAGCGGGTCACCGAAAACCTGAGCCGCCTAAAGCTGCAAGCCGATGTGGTTGCTGGCGATGCCGCCAGCCGCGATTGGTGGGACGGTAAGGCGTTTGACCGCATCTTGTTGGATGCTCCTTGTTCGGCCACCGGCGTTATTCGCCGCCACCCAGACATTCGCTGGCTGCGCCGCGACCAAGACATCAATGAACTCAGCAAGCTGCAGGCCCGTATTTTGGATAACTGCTGGGCGATGCTAAAACCAGGCGGAACCTTGTTATATGCCACCTGTTCGGTACTGCCGCAGGAAAACAAAGAACAAATCAGTGCCTTTTTGGCACGCACCAAGGACGCCGAGCTTCGGCCCATTGTCGCAGGGGAAAGCGAACAGCAGCCAGGCTGGCAACTCCTGCCCGGCGATAACAAGATGGATGGCTTCTTCTATGCAAGGGTGCTAAAAAAGCCGTAGTCCATTCCAAAGCCCTTTTGAAATCGGGAACTTGGGTTAATGAAAATTATCATTCTGGGTGCAGGCCAAGTGGGCGGCACCCTGGTTGAAAACTTGGTTGGCGAACAAAACGACATCACGCTGGTTGACGCTAACCTCGAGCGTTTGCGCGAGTTGCAAGACCGTTTTGATATCCAGGTGATCCACGGTAATGCCGCGCATCCCGATACGCTGCGCCGGGCTGGCGCCGAAGACGGCGACATGCTGATTGCGGTGACCAACAGTGATGAAACCAATATGGTGGCCTGCCAGGTTGCCTACACCCTCTATCACACCCCCACCAAAATCGCCCGGATCCGCGCTGACCAATACCTGCGCCAAAAAGAAAGTCTCTTTGGCGACGATGCCATTCCGGTTGACCACATTATTTCCCCGGAATCCTTGGTCACCAATTACATTCGCCGCCTGGTGGATTACCCCGGCGCCCTGCAGGTGCTGGATTTTGCCGACGGCAAAGTTGGTCTGGTGGCGGTAAAAGCCTATTACGGTGGGCCTTTGGTGGGCAATGCACTGTCAACGCTTCGCGAGCACATGCCCAACGTCGACACCCGGGTAGCGGCCATTTTCCGGCAAGGCAAAGCCATTAAGCCGCAAGGCACTACCGTGATTGAAGCCGATGACGAGGTGTTCTTTATTGCCGCCTCCAACCACATTCGGGCGGTAATGAGCGAGCTGCAGCGACTAGAGCAACCCTATCGCAAGGTCATGATTGCCGGTGGCGGTAACATTGGTGCCGGCCTTGCCAAGCAGCTTGAGAAAAAATACGCGGTTAAACTGATTGAGCGCAGCCCCGCCCGGGCGGCCTATCTTTCAGAAAAGCTCAGCGACACCATTGTTTTTACCGGTGACGCCTCTGACCAAGAGCTGCTGCAAGAAGAGCACATTGACCAAACCGATGTCTTTATCGCCGTGACCAACGACGACGAAGTGAACATTATGTCGGCCATGCTCGCCAAGCAGTTGGGCGCCCATAAGGTAATGGTGCTGATCCAGCGCGGCGCTTACGTAGACTTGGTGCAAGGCGGCACTATCGACATTGCGATTTCGCCGCAAACAGCCACCATTTCGGCACTGCTAACCCATATTCGCCGCGCCGATATCGTCAATGTTTACAGCCTACGCCGCGGCGCCGCCGAAGCCATTGAAACCGTGGCACACGGCGACCCCGGCACGTCCCACGTTGTGGGCCGGGCAGTTGCTGACGTGAAATTACCGCCCGGTGCCAGTATTGGTGCCATAGTGCGCGGCGAAGAAGTCCTCATCGCCCACGATAAAACGGTGATAGAGAGTGGCGACCATGTGATCTTGTTCCTGGTGAACAAGCAGCACATTGCCGCCGTTGAGAAACTGTTCCAGCCCAGCGCCCTTTTCTTCTAGGCTGCCTATGTTCAACTACAAACCCGTACTCTTCATCATTGGCGTTTTCCTCAACGTATTAGCGCTGATGATGCTGCTACCCACTGGCCTGGCATTCTGGGACGGTGAGCACGGCACCGTGCAATTTTTAGAATCCGCTGCCATTACCTACGCCGCTGCCCTCTTTTGCATGGCCAAGGGCACCCGCGAGCTGGGCCGCTTTAAGGTGCGGGACATGTTCCTGCTGACCTCCATGACCTGGCTGCTGGTATCCGGCTTTTCGGCGCTGCCCTTGGTGTTTGTTGAACACATCAGTTATACCGACGCCTTCTTTGAAACCATGTCAGGCATTACCACCACCGGTTCTACGGTGCTGACCGGGCTCGATACCATGCCCCGCTCTATCTTGCTGTGGCGATCTTTGCTGCAGTGGCTAGGGGGTGTTGGCTTTATCGTGATGGCGGTAGCGGTACTGCCCTTCTTAGGCGTAGGGGGCATGCGGCTGTTCCGCACCGAATCGTCGGAGTGGACCGACAAGAGCGCCCCCCGTACCGCCACCCTGGCCCGGGATATTCTGTGGGTGTATTTAACCCTGACCGGCCTTTGCCTGCTTTGTTATTGGTTGTCTGGCATGAGCTGGTTTGACGCCATTAATCACGCCATGACCACCATCTCCACCGGCGGTTATTCCACATCGGATGCCTCAATGGCGCACTTTGGTAACGCCAGCCACTGGGTGGGCACCTTCTTTATGATGACCGGAGGCATGCCGTTTTTACTGCTGGTAAACGCGGTGCGTAAAAACCAGTGGAACCTGTGGCGAGACGAGCAATTTCGAGGCTACCTGCTGTTTTTGGTGTCGGTGTCGATGATCCTGGCCATTTGGATGAGCGTGCGCGATGGCACGCCATTTTTAGATTCACTGCGGATGTCGGCCTTTAATGTGGTGTCGGTGGTTACCACCACCGGCTTTGCCCTGACTGATTACACCCAGTGGGGGCCTTTTGCGGTCACGGTGTTCTTGTTGATCATGTTTGTGGGTGGCTGTTCGGGGTCAACCTCGGGTGGCATAAAAATCTTCCGCTTCCAGCTGGCAGCGGGCATGTTGCACCTGCAGCTAAAGCAGCAAATTCACCCTAACGCGGTTTTTGTGCAGAACTACAATCGCCGCCCGGTCAGCGACGACATCATTCGCTCGCTGGTAGCCTTTAGCTTTGCCTTCTTCCTGGTGGTGGCTTTTATTACCCTGGCGCTTGGCTTGTTGGGGCTGGATATGGTCACCGCCTTTACCGCCTCGATAACGGCTGTAACCAACGTTGGCCCGGGCCTCGGCGACATTATTGGCCCGGCGGGCAACTTTGCCAGCCTGCCCGATACCGCCAAGTGGTTACTGGCGCTGGGTATGCTGCTTGGCCGCTTGGAAATTTTGACCGTGGTAGCGGTCTTTACCCCTGCTTTCTGGCGCCACTAAGGTTTTTGGCAAAGGCTTTTACCGCTGCCCAGTCAGTCATATCAACGTTCTGGCGGGTATCGGTGGGGCCTTTGGTGATCTTCATAATAAAACGGATCATCAGCTTGTCGAAAAAGCGGTACTTGTCCCATTGCAGGGCGCCGGCAAAGACCGCCAGCCGTTGCGGGTGCCAGGGGCTTTTTTCTAAAAACTTTTCGATATAGCGCGACCCTTCCGGGGTGTCTTTACCGGCTTTTCGCGCCGTCATATTGACCGAGAAAAAGGCATTGGGCCTGGCAGTAAGCTCCACCGCTTGGGCTTTGACAAACGCATAAAGCCCGGGTCTGTGGTCGCCATAACGTACCGCTGCGCCCACCACCACCGCATCAATACCGTCCCATTCCGGCTCGCCGTGGCGCTCGATATCGCAAAAACGCACCTGATGCCCCTGCGCCTGCAGCTCTTTGGCGATGGTTTGCATAATGGCGCGCGTCTGGCCATCAACCGAGGAATAGGCCAATAAAAAGGTATGGTGCTCAAGCATGGGCGTTATTTTCCTTGTTCTTCTTGTTGGCAGCTAACATCGTCTCTTACCGCTAGCCAGCGAGTAAAAGCCGCACTGGCGGTAACGGGAATGTTCACCTGCATTTTTACCCTGTGGTCAAAGTGCTCATCAACTACGATGCCCTGGTGCTGCTTAATTTGGTAAAGCACATCGTTTTGGGCGCTGTACTCAAGGGTTAGCTGGAATGCTTTAAACGCCACCACCTCTTGGGTTGTAAGCTGCTTAAGCGCCGCTGATACCCCGCCGCCGTAGGCTTTAACCAAACCGCCAGTCCCTAATTTTACCCCGCCAAAATAGCGCACTACCACCACGGCAACCTCGCCAATACCACTGCCAAGTAACTGCGCCAGCATGGGTTTACCCGCCGTGCCGGCCGGTTCGCCGTCGTCGCTCATGGCATATTGCTGGCCGTCGCCAGGCTCGCCAGCGACGGCCGCAAAACACCAATGCCGGGCATCGGGGTACTGCGTTTTGCAATGCTGCCAAAAAGCTTTGGCAGCATCGATACCGGGGGTATGGGCCATTAGCGTGATAAAGCGGCTCTTTTTAATCAGCTCTTCTATTACCACGGTCTTGGTAGGAACCTTATATGCCATCGCTACCTTGGGGCGTATCAGGCAAGCCCAAGCTTGCGGGTCATGTTCTCTAAACCGTCTTGGTGAACGATAACGTTATCTTCGATACGAATACCGCCATAGGGCTTAAAGCTTTCCACCTTATCCCAATTGACCAAATCGCTATGGCTGCCGCTCGCCACTTCTTCCAAGAGACTGTCGATAAAATAAAGGCCCGGCTCGATGGTCAGCACATTCCCCGCTTCAACGGTGCGGGTGGTACGCAAGAACGGATGCTTTGCTGGCGCTGGCTGCGGCGTACCGTAGTCGTCGGCCATAAAGCCGCCCACATCATGCACCTGCAGCCCCAAGTGATGGCCAAGACCATGAGGGAAAAAGGCGCGGTTAATGCCGGTTTCAAGCGCGGTTTCGCCGTCGCAATGAATAACGCCAACGTCTTTTAAAATGGCGGCAATACCCAAGTGGCATTGGTGGTGAAGGTCGGCATATTTAAGGCCGGGCTTGAGCGCTGCCACCAAGTCTTTTTGTAGTGCGTTAACGGCACTAATAAGCTCAGCAAAGGCGTTTTCTTCGCGGGCATAGGTGCGGGTAATATCCGCCGAAAAGCCGTTAAAGCTGGCACCGGCATCAATCAAAAAACTGCGGTTTTGTGGCTGAACGGCGCGGTCAAAATGCATGTAATGCAAGATGGCGCCGTGGCGATTAAGAGCCACAATGTTGCCGTACGGCAGGTCATTTTCGCCCTGCTCTGTGGCCGACAGATACGCCTGGTTAATCGCAAACTCGCTGTTACCTGCCATAAAGGCGTCGCGGGCGGCCAGGTGACCTTTTACCGCAATGGCATTGGCCTTACGCATACAGGCCAGTTCCCACTCGGTCTTATAGGCGCGGTGGTAATGCAGGTAGTTCAGCACCGGCGCCGGATTACAGTCGCTAAAGCCCAGGCTTTTCGCATACTCAAGATGCTCGCCAATATAGGCCACCCGGCCTTTATTATCAGGCAGCGCCTTAGCGGCGGCATCGGCCGAGTCAATCAGCACAATATCAAAATGCTCGCTCCAGTAATCACTGGGTACATCTGCCACTTTGTGCCAAAAATCGACCGGGCGATAAAACAGTAATTTGGGCTTGTCTTCACCGTTAACGATCACCCAGCAGTGAGGGTTATCAACTACCGGCAGCCACTGTTTGAAATGCGGGTTGGGCTTAAAGGGATAAGGGTTGTCGTCCAGAAAAATACCCCGCGGCTGGCCCACATGAATAGCAAGGGCCTCGTAACCCGAACGTGACAGCGCCGCTTTGGTGCGATTTTGCAACTCGTCGAGATGCGCAGGGTAAAGGCGTGCCAGATGTTCCATACTGTTCACCGTCGATGTGTTTAAGGATGCGCCATCCTACCACTGCCGCTAAAGGGACCCAAGGCAGCCCCGCCAAAGGCCGCAACGTCAGGTTGCCATCCAAGTTAAACAAACACATTAAACGGATGTTTGAAAAGGCTGTTGCATTCCGGAAGCTTTCCGATCATCATGCCTTGTGACTGGTTTGACCACCTGCCAAGTGGCACAAAGGGAGAACGCCAAATGCTTTACCAAGGTGACAACCTCAAGGTGGCGCTGGAACAGGACGGCATTGCTGTACTGACCTTCGACGCCCCAGGTTCCGTAAATAAATTCGATCGCCAGACCCTGTCCGAGTTAGACGCAGCACTGGACACCATCAAAGGCAGCAGCGATATCAAAGCGCTGGTGCTGGCCTCCGGCAAAGACGCCTTTATCGTCGGCGCCGACATCACCGAATTCCTCGGTATTTTTAAACTGCCCGACGCCGAATTACTCGATTGGGTTGTCAAAGCCAACGCGATTTTTAGCAAACTCGAAGACTTGCCCTTCCCCACCGTTTCAGCCGTAACCGGCTTTGCGTTGGGCGGCGGCTGCGAGTGCATCTTGTCTACCGACATGCGCGTTGCCGACAGCAGCGCCCAAATCGGCCTGCCCGAAGTTAAATTGGGCATTATTCCCGGCTTCGGTGGCACGGTACGACTGCCCAGAGTCATTGGCGCTGATAACGCCATGGAACTCATTACTACCGGGAAAAACAGTAAAGCCGATGCGGCCCTGAAAGTGGGCCTGGTCGATGCCGTTGTAGCACCCGAAAAGCTGCAAGAAGCGGCCTTTACCATGGCCAAGAGCGCCATTGACGGCAAGCTGGACTGGCAAGGCCGCCGCGAAACCAAAAAATCGCCCTTAAAGCTCGATAAATTGGAAGCGGGCATGAGCTTTACCACGGCGGCCGGTATGGTTGCTGCGCAAGCAGGCAAACACTACCCGGCGCCCATGACGGCGGTAAAAGGCATTGAAGCCGCCGCTCGCATGGGCCGAGACGAAGCCTTGGCCATCGAGCATCAAGGTTTTGTAAAGCTCGCCAAAACCGATGTAGCAACGGCCCTTATCGGCATTTTCCTTAATGACCAATACATTAAGGGCAAAGCGAAAAAGGCAGCTAAATCAGCGCACAACATCGACAAAGCCGCCGTACTGGGGGCTGGTATTATGGGGGGCGGCATCGCCTATCAGTCGGCATCAACCGGCACCCCTATCATCATGAAAGACATCAACGACAAGGCCCTGCATCTTGGCCTGTCGGAAGCCTCTAAGCTACTGAACAAGCAGCTTGAGCGCGGCAAAATTAATGGCGCCAAATTGGCCGGTGTGCTTAACAACATCGTGCCAAGCCTAAGCTACGACAGCGTTAAAGACGTCAACATCGTGGTAGAGGCAGTGGTGGAAAATCCGAAGGTCAAAGCCAGCGTTTTGGCCGAGGTTGAAGGGGTGGTAGACGAAAAAACCATTATTACCTCTAACACCTCAACCATTTCCATCAACCAGTTGGCCCAGAGCCTTAAAGATCCCAGCCGCTTCTGTGGTATGCACTTTTTTAACCCGGTGCATCGCATGCCGCTGGTGGAAGTGATCCGCGGCAAAGACACCTCTGAAGAAACCGTGGCCAGCGTGGTGGCCTTTGCCGCCAAAATGGGGAAATCCCCTATCGTGGTTAACGACTGCCCCGGCTTTTTTGTTAACCGGGTACTGTTCCCTTACTTCCAGGGTTTTAGCCTTTTGGTACGTGACGGCGCAGACTTCCAAACCATTGATAAGGTAATGGAAAAGCAATTTGGCTGGCCCATGGGCCCGGCTTATTTGCTGGACGTTGTCGGTATTGATACCGGCCACCATGCCCAAGCCGTTATGGCAGAAGGCTTCCCTAGCCGGATGAGCAAGTCCGACAAAGACGCCATCGACGTGATGTTTGAAAACCAGCGATTTGGTCAGAAAAACGGTAAAGGCTTTTATGTCTATACCGAGGACAAACGCGGCAAACCGAAAAAAGAAGCCTGCCCAGAAAGCTACGAGCTACTTAAAGCAGTAGTTAAAGCCCAGGGCGAATTTAGCCCGGATGAAATCATTAACCGCACCATGCTGCCGATGATCATCGAAACCGTGCGCTGCCTGGAAGAAGGCATTATCGGCAGTCCTGCCGAAGGCGACATGGGCTTGGTGTATGGCTTGGGCTTCCCTCCCTTCCGTGGTGGGGTCTTCCGCTATATCGATACCGTTGGTCTCGACAAAATTGTTGCCGTTGCCGACCAGTTCGCCCACTTAGGCGAGCTTTATCAGGCCACCGACACCATGCGTGAAATGGCGGCTAGCGGCAAAACCTACTACGGCCAATAAGGACGGAGAACGAACATGATTAAAGAAGCTGTCATCGTCGACTGCATCCGCACCCCGATGGGCCGTTCCAAAGGCGGCGTGTACCGTAATATTCGCGCAGAAGACCTGTCTGCCCATTTGATGCAAGGGTTATTGGCGCGTAACAGCGCCGTTGATCCGGCAGAAATTGAAGACGTTATCTGGGGCTGCGTACAGCAAACCCTGGAGCAGGGTTTTAACATCGCCCGTAATGCCTCATTGCTGGCGGGCCTGCCGAAAACCGTAGCGGCCACCACCGTGAACCGCCTGTGCGGTTCGTCCATGGACGCACTGCATCATGCTGCCCGCGCCATCATGGTTGGCCAGGGTGATATTTTTATCATCGGCGGCGTCGAGCACATGGGCCATGTACCCATGACCCACGGTGTTGATTTCCACCCGGGCCTTGCCAAAAACGTGGCAAAAGCGGCAGGCATGATGGGCATGACCGCAGAAATGCTCGGCCGCCTACACGGCATTACCCGTGAGCAACAAGACGCCTTTGGCGCCCGCTCCCACCAGCGCGCCTGGGCCGCCACCGTAGAAGGCCGTTTTAAAAACGAAATTCTGCCCACCCTTGGCCACAACGCCGACGGCGTGCTGGAACTGATTGATTTTGATGAAGTCATTCGCCCAGAAACCACCGCCGAATCACTGGCGGCACTGCGCCCGGTATTTGACCCGGTCAATGGCACCGTCACCGCCGGTACCTCTTCAGCATTGTCTGACGGAGCCAGCGCCATGTTGGTGATGTCGGCCGACAAGGCAAAAGAGTTGGGGCTAAAACCTCGCGCCAAAATTCGTTCAATGGCGGTAGCTGGCTGCGACCCTTCCATCATGGGTTATGGCCCGGTGCCCGCCACGCAAAAAGCGCTGAAACGGGCCGGCCTGACGGTAGACGATATTGAGCTATTTGAGCTGAACGAGGCGTTTGCGGCGCAGTCACTGCCCTGCGTTAAAGACTTGGGCCTGGCTGACAAGGTAGAGGACAAGGTTAACCTCAACGGTGGCGCTATCGCGCTTGGCCACCCCTTGGGTTGCTCGGGGGCACGGATCTCCACCACCTTGCTTAACCTGATGGAAGCCAAAGACGTTACCTTAGGGGTTGCAACCATGTGTATCGGACTTGGACAAGGTATCGCAACAGTATTTGAAAGAGTGTAACCAATTGTTAAATATGAAAAACCGGGGCTTGCACCCGGTTTTTTCTTTTTGTTTCTCGCAGTACACTAAAGCACCGACAGGCTCTTCAAGCTCGCTTTAACTGCCTTGCCGGTTAGCATTCGATGTCAGCAGTGAAGAGAAGACGATGAAGCACTCAGCCAAATATCTATCCGCCGCCGTTATTGGCGCCGCCTTATTACTGAGCGGTTGTACTGCCACGCATACCGCTATCGCCAAACGCGACTTGAACGTGCAGACCCAAATGTCTGACACCATTTTCTTAGACCCGGTAGCACCCGCTAAACGCATCGTATTTGTGCAAATTCACAACACCAGCGACCAGCCACAGATCCAGCTACAACAGCAAATTGTCAGGGGCATTCAAGCCCGTGGCTACGAAGTGACCGACAATCCGGACAAAGCCAACTTTATGCTGCAAGCCAACTTGCTGAAAGTGGGCGAGGCCGACATGAATGAGCTGCGTGGCGATTTAAATAATGGCTTTGGTGCCGGCCTTATTGGCGGCGCCGTCGGTGCCAGCGCCTTTGGTGGTGGCAAAGGCAAGATAGCTACCGGCTTGATTGGCGCTGCCATCGGTATTGCTGCCGATGCCATGGAAAAAGACGTTTACTACGGCATGATTGTTGATGTGCAGGTAAGCGAGCGCACCCAGGGTGATGAAGTGATCACCGAAAAAAACCAGTCAACCCTGGTACAAGGCACCTCCGCCAGCCAACAACAAAGCTCAACCCGTCAAACCCACTGGAAACGCTTTCAGACCCGTGTGGTCAGCATTGCGAACCAAGCCAACCTGCAGGCAAGTGTGGCGTTGCCAGCCATGGAAAAGGGCGTAGTCGCCTCGCTTAGCGGCGTGTTCTAAGCGCTTTTAGGCAGCAAAAGCCGGCCCATTGTGGTCGGCTTTTTTATTTTCAGGTAAAATTCGGCCACTTTTTCGCCGGAGCCTGTTATGAGCCATTTTGCTAATCCCGACCATGAACTGGACGTACTGGGCCTGCGCTGCCCAGAACCGGTGATGATGGTACGCGGCAAAATTCGTAAGCTCAGCGACGGTGAAACCCTGCTGGTGCTAGCAGATGACCCCGCCACCACCCGCGATATTCCCTCTTTTTGCCGGTTTATGGACCACACCTTGGTGGCCTCACAGACCACCAGTGCCCCCTTTCGCTACCTGATAAAAAAAGGGCTCTAAGCCTTTTTCGGCGATTGAAAACGGCCAACCAAATGGTCGCCTTACTTTCCACACATAAAATACGCCAGGTGCAGATAGGCACCTGGCTTACCGCCCGCTGCATAAATAGGACATTGGATGTTGCAGTTCGACAAGCACACTAAGATCGCCTTTAACCCACAATCTGTTGCCAGCATTGGCCAAGCACTCGCCCAATACCGCCAGCGGCTGGCAGATTTAGCCGTTACCCGCGAGCAGCACTTTGACATCGAGTTTGTGGCCCAAACCGCGGATGGTCATCGCCGCTTGTGCCTTGACGACGTTACCGCGCCAGCCCAGTTGGCATTGCTAAAAGAAGCCTTGGCCCTGCACCCTGACGGTGATGCCAACGTGGTGGAAGGCGCGATACAAGAAGGCGACCCGGTTTATATTTCAGAACCCATCTTTTTTGCCCTAGCACTGCAGCACCCGGCATTGTTGGCGAATATCGTTGCCACCGCCGATGCCCTAGTGGCCTTTTCACGCCACCACAATGACACCTGGGCGCTGTGGCTGGACGACATGAACGTATTTGGGGTAGAAGCGCTTTACATGCTGGCGCGTACCGATAGCCAATACGCGGTGCTGTTGGCGCAATTTCTTATCCCTAACTGGGACGACGAACACGCCGGTGCTTGCCAAAACTACCTGGCCGCTCTCTTGGCGCACTATGGCTGGCAGCGCGACATCATCAAAGCCTACCTATGGTGCGACAACAACGCCTTTCGCTATCAAATGTTTTCAGGGGATGAACATCAGCAGCAGAGCCTCGCCGAGCACCTTACCCTGGCCCCGCAAGATTATGCGTGGTTTAAAGCCGCTCTGACTGAGCGGCTTTTGACCGAGCCGAAGATGCTGACCTATCAGGACGAAGCGCCAGAAGACGCCACGCCGGTGCATGACTTTTACGCCACCCTATTTTCAGACCACGACTATTGGTGGGACGACGAACTCGACAGCGATACCTTTTGGGCTCAGCCCTTTATGGGTAACACCCTCGAAGACGAAGCGGCTGACTTACTGGCCGCCATCGAAGCAAAAGCCCAGGCTCCCTTGGCAGCCCACAGCCCAAGTAATATTCAAAAACAACAAGACCAAGACTTCCACCAAGCGCCCGGTAGCGCGCTGCTGGAAATTCATCAGCTTATTCAGGCGCTACCCGGCGGCGGCATGCTGTGGCAATACATCATTGATGGCGGCCACTCCCAAACCGTAGTCGCACTCAATACCACCGCGCTGTATGCCTTTTGCCAAACCAATGCTCCGCTTTTTGGCCGGCGAATTGCAGACGAACTTGTCTTTGGGAAAAGTAACCAAGACATCAATGAACAATTGGTTTTTCTGCTCTCTGACCTGCAAGACGAGCTACTTGAAGACGAGGAAGACACCGGCCAACAAGGCGCCCTGCTGCCCAATAGTGGCCTTAGCGAGCGCCAGCAGCAATGGCTGCGGCTGCTGGATGTGTTTTATCGTCTATTAGGGGTTGATGAGCTAAACGAGCATATTCGCGACGATGTGGTGGTCAGTTGGTCGCTGATGAGCCTTGATGACTTTGCCAAACGTTATAGCAAGGCGCCCTTCGACACCGCCGCCCATGGCCAAAAGCTGCTCGGTAAATTACTGATAACCGCCAGCACCGATTGCACTTTCCATCAGCGCCAGCAGCAAAGCTTTCGCGACTTTTTTAGCGAGTACCGGTCACTGGCAAACCCTGAGCAATGGCCGCTGCCGCGCTTTGAATTAGGCCACTACAACCTAATGGCCTGGCTGCTGTTTGAAGACTGGCAGCAACAACGCGGCGATAGCGTTACCGAGGCGCTGGCCCGCCAATTGGCTCAGGGTGAGATCTGGCAGCTGGCCAGCCAAATGCTGCTCTCAGAAGATGCAATTGCCACCGCCGGAGACAGCGATGCCTACCCGGGGCTGACACATGCCGAGCGAGCCCTGCTTAGCCAGTATTTTTGCAGTGATGCACCACAACTGAGCTTTAAAGAGGCACTGGCTTTATTAAAAACAAACCTGCTGCGCGATGATGTGTGTCGCCAAGCCCGTCTGTATTTTCCCAAGTACAGCGAGTACCAGCCCTGCTACGAGGTGTTCGGCCGCTTTAGTGGCGAACATCTGCCTTTGGTGCTTAGCAGCTACTGGCTGCAGCAACTGCCGCTGCCGCTGAGTATTCAAGCTAAAAGGCTGTGGCAAATGCTGGTGGCGTTGGCGCCAGTACGGATGCTGCGCACCGTTGCCCAAACCTTTAGCACCGATAGCTACAGTGTGGAGTTTGATGAGCCGCTGGCCGCCATTGAATGCTTTGATGCCATTGAAAAAGCGGGTGTCGACCCGGCCTATCGCCTTGCCTACGAAGTGCAGCTCTACCAGCGCAATGGCCAGTATCAGGACTACATCGAGGCCCTGGATAACTACGCCGACATAGACAGCACCGGATCTGGCATGTTCGCGACCATTGCCCGCAATAAGGCCATCGCCTTACAACAGGGCCTAAAATACATTAGCGAACACAACAAACTGGGCTTTTACCGGGCGCTTAGTCTGCGCCACCCCCGCTTTACCCTCGCCAGTGACGACAGCTTAAAGCACGACTTTCACGTGGCACTCACGCGGATGTTGCGCCTTAGCATACTGTCTTGGGAAGAAGCGCTGGCCGCCGACTTAGGTAAAACGGTGCGGCTTATGGATACCGACAAGCTTTCGCAAAAGCCGCTTAAATTCAGCGCCAACCTGCGCGTCGACCCACGGTTACACCTTGATTATGGCCAGTGGCTGGAAGTCGCACTGGTACAAGATAAGGGCGAGTACCTGGAGGTATTTGGACTCAGCCAATACCACCCAGGGCAAGAGCGGCTACTAAGCCACCGTGTTTTGCTAATCGATGCCAAGCAAGACCAAGAAACCTTGTGGCAAGGCGCCGAACCCCTCTTTGACGACCAGCAACGGCTCGAGATAGCCCTTGAAAAAACCCTGGCCTATTTGCACGGCCACCTGAGCTACCAAGAGGCAGCCGCCCATTACCAGCACCGGGTCGCCACAGACCTCGCCGTCAGCCCAGTAGACCACTACTTGGCGGGTCTTGGCGACTTTATCTGGCTACTGGAAGACGAAATGCGCGACCGGCTGTTGCAGTTGCTGCTTAACCATAGCTACCGGAGCTTTAAGCTCTTTGAGCAGCGGCTGATGGAAGGCTACCTGCGACAGCGTCTAACCGATGGCAGTATCGATATGGCAACCTTTTTAGAGCATGACTGGGACCGCCACGACGATACCTACATGGAAGCGGCCTTAGGGCAATTTCTGCCCTGGCTTGGCGCGTTGGCGATAAAAACTGAGCATCAGTTGCTGTTTTGTATTGAGCACTGCACTTACCAAGCCTGCCAACAGTACCTGCTGACGCTGCTCAGCGCGCAAAATATGGCGAAGCAAACCGCGCGGTTAAGTGCCAAATCGAAGGTGCAGCTAATACAAATGCTCCGAGCAGTGCCTGGCGGCAACGCCTTGATCGCAGCCCTTAGCCACGATGCGGCGCGTAAAGTGCGAGATGCAGCAGCGGCCTGCCTGCAAGACTAAAAAAGGGGCGCTTGGCGCCCCTTTTTATTCATAAGGTAAAGACTGGCTGAATGTCTGCTACTTAGGGCCCAGATGGTGGCGACACTGCAGCGGATATAGGCCATCACCTTCACCGCTTCGATTGTCGGTGCTCAAACACCCTCACCGGACTTATGCTGGCCAAAGCCTGGGGCTGGCTTGATGGCAAAACACAGCACGCTGGTGGTAAGCCCTAACATCAGCAGCGACTGCAACGACTGCATCAGCAGATATAGCCACACCTGCCCCAGGTAGTGGTATTGCTCGGCTGCCAATCGGTGCATGGCTAAAAAGCCGGCAACCAATAACAAACCGCCAAACCAGGACCCAAAGGACCACCCGAGATTGCGAAGCCGGCGCCGCCAAGCTGCACACACCATAATGCCAAACACCAGCAGCCAACAGCCCCCGAGCACTTGGATGGCTTTAGGATCAGTACCAATAGAAAAAGCCCAGACCGCCAGCAGCAGCACTAACAACAGGCCGACGTTAATAGCGGCCAAGCGCAGCAGACGCCAGAAAAATGATAAGGGTGAATATTGCCGCTGCTGTGGGTGTTGGTTATTGGCACGCAGCAATGGGTGCAATCGTTGCGTTTGACTCAGTGAGGGCTTAAACCACACCACTAAAGCCACCATTGTCAGCCATGCCACTATCACCACGACCTGCGCCACTAGCGGCTGCTTGCCAAGTAGCGCACTATCGCCGCCCAGACTGGCAAACACCAACAATGCACTGATGGCTTGATAGCTTAATAAACCAAAGGGTATTGCCAGCAACTTGCCAAACATCCGCTTTGCCAGCCAAAGATGCCCCACCAATAGCAGCGGTGACAGGCTAAAAGGTACCTGGACATTCACCCACACCATGCCGTAGCGCTGCCAGTCGGAGGCATGCCCCTCAATAACCTCGGTATCCATCAGTAAGCGACTTCCAACCGACAACAACATGGGTAGCCACACTAATATCGCCAAAACCAGGCAGTAACGGTCTCTGTCCATGGGCGTGGGAATAGAGGCAAACTGGTCTTTAAAGAAAAGATCTTTCAATATCAAATACATGATGACTTACTTCCCTGGCCGTTGCGGTAGCAGTGT
Source organism: Gallaecimonas mangrovi (assembly GCF_003367375.1). GTDB lineage: Bacteria > Pseudomonadota > Gammaproteobacteria > Enterobacterales > Gallaecimonadaceae > Gallaecimonas > Gallaecimonas mangrovi. Next base: position 21,176 of record NZ_CP031416.1, on the reverse strand, counting down.
GATTATTCCCACTTGCAGTTGCAGCAAGATGCCAGCTAAAGGCGAAAGGGTTACCAACCAAGCCAGCCAAACTTCATAGCGATAGGCAGAAAGGGTTTGCAACTGCATGGCCATCAGCCACAGCACTGCCAGCAACACCGCGCTGGCGGCCAACAAACCGATGCTTAAGGCGTTGCCGATACCGATATTGCGCAACCGAAACAGCAACATACGTAGATAAAGCCCAGCCCAGAGTAAAGCGATCATCCCCAGCCCCAAATGGACACCGGTCATACGATAGCGGTGCAGTTGATCTTGGTAATAAGAGAAAGCCACCCCGTAAAGCGCGGCCAACACGGCCGCCGTCAGTAGATTCCGCCAAAAATAGGCGGTGCCGGTAAGCTGCTTATAGTCTTTAAGGGCGCTATTGAGCTGCCGTAACGGGTGGCTACCTGGCTTAAGACCGGTGCGAAACAGCAACATATAGCCGTTCATCACCAGCCACAGCAGTGCCACCAAAGCACCGATGATAAATACCGCCATGTCCTTGGCGATAAGGCGCTGTAGCCAAGGCAGCGCCATGGGCGCGGCTAACACCAGGGTATTAATTAGCCCGGCCGGTAACGCCAGCCAATCACCCAAAGCCCGCCTGGCCAGCAGGCTGTGCAGCAATACGGCTAACGGCAGGGCCCAAAAACCAAAGGCTAGCAGCAACAACTGCGCCAGTAGGAAGCTCACAAAAAGGCCAATAAAGTAGCGGTCGCGGTCTAGTAAACCAGCAAAAGCGAACTGCCCTTTCCAGAAAATATCTTTAATTATCGACAACATAAAATACGGAAACTCGTTAATGCTACTGGCGCATTTGTTCTGGCAACGCCGCCATAAAGGCTTGCCATTGGGGCGCTATGCTGTGCTTTTGATAGAGGCGGTACAGGCCCTCCTGCGCGAAAAAGACTTCGTGGTCCGGGTCGATACTATTGAGGTAACGGGCAACGAGCGGCAGCCAATCACTGTTGGCCAGCCCCAAGTGCAGCGCGCAATGCGCTAACGCCGGTGAATAACTGTCATGAAAACAGCACTCGGCATCGGGATAGGCAATAAAGCACTCCAACAACTCGGCCATGTCAGCTTCCCCATCCGGCAGCGCCACAACCTGTTCAAAAAACTGTGCTTCGTTCCAATCGGTTTGGCCATCGGTAAAGGTAAAACGCAGACGATTGGCCAGGCACAGCTCATCGATGCTCTCAGCCTTGAGTACCAGGCGCTTAAGGGCAAAACCAAGGGCGACGACGGAGCTTAAATCACTCACCTCAATCACGGTGCTGCCTAAGCGTTCAAGCTGATATTGCTCGGCGCTACCAAGCTGCCAGTTGTGTTGCCAGTAAAAGCGCTGCAAGGGGCAACTGTGCCAGGCGTCCATTGCCGCACTTGGCTGCCCCTGTTGGCTGCTGGTAAGCGCCAGCGGGTCTGGGCTAAAAACGGCAAGCTCTTGGTAACCGTCCAACACCAAGAAACCGCAGGCTTGGATGAGTTCGAGCTCACTGTCACCAAAGGCTTGGTCGTCTTTGGCGTCGCTGGGGCCATACAAAGGCGAGCGCCACTGGCCATCGAGGGAGACTTTACGTACCACACCGTCAGACCAGCATAACCAAAGCGCTGGCTCATCTTGGCAACACTGTATTGCTACCAATCCGTTGATGAAATCAGCGCGCTCATTCTGATAGTTAGCCGCCACTTGCTCGCTAAAGCGCCGCACCGGTAGTTGCCAGCGCTTGCCGTTAGTCAAGTCAACAAACTCAAGGGCATGTTCGGCCAGCAAATCGCCATCAGGGTTAGGCGTGGCAGGCATCACTAAAATACCGCGCGCCAGATCCACCGCAAAAGCAGCCCTCTGCTGCCACCAGTCTTCTGGCGCAGGTGCTAAATCTAAGGCGCAGAGGGGGATTGTTTCCTCTTTACTGGCGGCGGCAAATTTCAGCAAATAACAGCGCTGGTCCCTAACGCAATGCAGCAGTAAACCGTTATCAGGGGCAGCCAGCAAAACGTCGTTAAAACGAATGTCATAAGACTCGTGCCAAGCCACCGGCTGGCGCGAGCAACGCGCCAGTTGCCCATCTTGCCAACGCCACAAATCCAGGTAATGACAATATTGGCTTTCGTGATTCCAAAGCACGGCCAGGGTTACGCCGTCGCTTAATAATACTGCCCGGCAATACTCCACCTGATAGTGGTGCAGCAGCGCCGTGCTCTGGTTTTCAATATCCAGTAAATAAAAGCAGCCATAGTCGTCAAACAAAACCGCGGTTTGCGAAGGCACGGTGAAAAAACCAGGGCAATGGAGCCTGCCTTTGGCGCTATTTAATGCCAAAGACCAAAGTAGTTCACTCCCCTCTTGCGCCTGGCGAAGTCTTAAGGCATGGACACGCGGCACGCCGCTATCGGGGTCAATGGCCAGTAGTTGGCCGGGTGTCGGTGTTGGAAAATAGCTCATGATTGGCGCCTCTTACGCATAGCCCCAGTCGTCGTATTCGTCAGCTTCGGGCTTGGCAAAGCTGGCATCGTGGTAGGGCCAGGGCACGGCACTATTAAAGGCCGCCAGCTCCTTGGTGCCGGCGTAGTGCTTGTGGATATAAGCGATAGTGCGGTTGATATGGTATGGGTGCACGTCTTCACCACCACCGATGGCAATAAAGTAGTTAGCCAGTACCGGCAAATGCTCGATGCATTGCTCGCTTAAGTAAAAGGCCATTTCAGCAAAGGCCGGTTCTCCTTTGGGGCCGACAATATCGCCCGCCAGAGGCCACTGGCTAAAGGCGCCAATAATGTCGGCCATCAGCGCTTGGCCCCCTTGGGCATGTTGCGCCATGGCTAAAAATTGGTAGTCGCTCAGGGCACGGCCAAGGCTGTCGCTGTAGGCAAAGTACAGAGCTTGAGTAGCGGGCTTTTTCTTTGCCCGCAGCTTCCCCAAAAAGCCGGTTTTGGCCTTTGCCGAAAAATATGCCGCCAGGGCAGGCATTAACCCTTTGACCTGGGTTAATGCCGCCAATTGACCGTGCTCAGATTCAAGGTCGCTCACGCTCACCGGCACGCAACCACTGACGCCTGGCATGGCGATAGCGTTGGCAATGGTGACGGCTGGCGGCAAATAGGGCGAAGCTTGCAGCCAACGCCGCTGCCGCTCGGCTGCCATCAAACCACCGGCAACGCTATCGCTTTGCGGCGCCTCAAGCTGCCAAAAGCTAAAGTCGTCGTGTTCGCCAACCCCCAGCACCAGGCTGCCGTTGGCCTGCACCTCAATATGGGAAATAGCCGCCGAGCACTGCCGTTCCAGCCGTTGCTGTTGTCGCCCTTCTTCATGTAGCGCATACAAAGGTGACAACCGCTCACCGCCCAGTGACAGTTTTTGCAAGGCGCCATCTTGCCAGCCTAGCCACATCGCGGCCTCGTTCTGACAAAAACCAATGGCGGTAAGGCAGGTTAAAAAGCGCATCCATTCGTCGTTATCACTATGACTGATTTGCCCAGCAGCAATTCGGCTAAGGGCGCCAGTGTCGCCAAGTTCATCAGCCATAAGCTCAGGGGGAAGCCATCGCACCGGTTGCTGCCAAGCTTCTTTCGCTGCCGCCAAGTTGATACAGGACAGCGCATATTCAAAGCCGCCCTCTTGTGCCGTTAAGCCGTTGGCCCCCGGCACAATAGTCAGGGCTCGGTTGCGGTCGAAAAAGCGTTGGCGGCGAATGCTAAGCGACTGCGGCGTGGGCGTGCTGGCAAGGGTATGTTGTTGCCATTGGCCATTGCGGGTATCGACAACGCCTAACCAATGCTTGCGAAACTTGATGCCGGCTTTGTCGTTACGGCCATAAAAGGCAAAGCAGCCGTCCGCCAGGGGTTGCAAGCTTTGTTGATCTAACGCGAAGTCTGGAAAATCAAATTCATGAATAAGCTCGCCGGCATTAAGGTCGGCACACAGCAGTTGCTTGTCACGGTCACCATCCAGAATATCCTCGGCGGCCAACCACAAATGGCCTTTGGCAGCGTCGAGCCAGGCAGCCATGTCGGCGCCACAGTCGATATCACTAAACAGGGTCAGCTCGCGCTTATCCACCTGACCGATAAAGCTCTTGCCAAACTCGTGCACCGCCACAAAACGCTTGGCATCCAAAGCCGCCAGCAATGCCAAGTCGCCATCGGCGGTATCAGGCAGTTCACATTGCCAAATTAAGCGCGGGCCAGCAGGGTCAATCACCTGTACTTGCTGGTGGCCGATATAATCCAGTTTGACGGCCTTTACCGTCCAATCGTTGGTCACTTCACTATTCCTTGCCGTTAAAGGGCCTTGGCAGCGCCTTGTTGAACGCTTTGTACAATTTGTTTTTTATTAATCCCTTACCGTACTTTTTCTTAATGAGTGGCAGGGTATGTTTCATGTGAAACATGGCGCAGTGTTCGCCATCAATAACATTGAGGTACCGAGCGATTAGCGGCAGATAATCGATGCTGTGCTCGGCCAGTGCCAAGACGGTGTCGGAAAGCGCCGCCTTGCTGTCGCCACTGCAAAGAAGGGCTGCGTCAGGGCGGACACAAAACAGCGCTACTGCTTCAGCCAGCGCCGCGGCGACACCGGGGTCAGCAATGGCCATTTGCACAAACTCGGCTTCGCTGCGCCGGCGGTCATCCCGGTCACGAAAGAAAAAAGTGAGATACTGCGCTTCAGCGTTTTGAATAATGCCCAGCAATTGCTTAGCGCCCTGCAGACGGCATTCCGGCAATACTAGGTAATCAACATCAATGGTGATGCCGGTGCTACGCACCAACTGCTGCTGACTAAGCTCAGAGGTAACAAGTTCAGGTGCGGGGCAACGACAAAAACGCAGGCTAGACGCGCTTTGCAGGTTTTCAAGCTCTACTACGGCAACGCCGCGATAGTCAAAAATGGGCAGATAGCCACCCTGCTCCACGAGGCCATAGTCAAAATTCTTGTAGCCGTAACCAACTAAAGGGTTGGCCCGGCCAGCCAACGCATCGGGCGTTTCGGTCAGCGGATAAACGCGGCTTTCCGTTACTCCGGTAATATCAAAACGCAGTTTTTGTACAGCGCCGTCTTGCCAATGCAGCCAAGCGGCGTCTTCGGTTTGGCAAAAACGGATAGCCGTTAGGGTTTCAATGAAGTCTTCCAGGGCATCTTGGTCATCATCCTTACCCCGGCACCAGGCCAGCAAAGCCTTGCCGTTATCTAGCTGCTTTAAATCGAATGGCCGCACGCTCTGGCGCCAAAGAATGGAAAAGGTTTTTAAACACACCAGCTGTAGCTGGTATCCCACCTTCGTCTTGGCACCTTTGCCCTGCACCGGCAACGCATCAATAGCCGGAATCAATGCCCAATCACGGTCTTGGCAAAAAGCGATTCGATGCAGCGGATAACGCACCTTTGGTAGCGGTAGGCAGGGTAACGGGTAAAAGATGCTTTCGCCGCTGCCGGTATCGGTGCAGAAAAAGCCCTGCTGGCCTTCAAAACGGTGGCGGTAAAACAATACATTACCGTCGCTACGTACCATGATGGTTTGAGTGGCAATGTACTCGGGCAGTGTCGCCTTTAATACCGGCTGCCAATCGGGCAATGCCCAGCCCAGTAGCTGCGTATCTTCCCTACCCGCTATTTTCATTTCACCGGCGAACCAAAAACGCCGGTGTTTATTATCAAGCCAAGCGCCACCACCGAGACCCATCACGGGTAACTGGGCAATAGGCGCCAGCTCCCCAGCCAAATTGCCGCGAAAAATGCGGCCACTTTCTTCGGCCACCACGAAAGTTTCATCATCATAAAAGGCGGCCAGCACCATTTCGCTGGCGTCACCAGGCAGGTGTTGATGCCATAACAATTGCTGACTGCCGTCCTCTTGCGGCTTTAGAAGCTGCAGATAAGGTGCCTTTTCATACTTTGGCCGGTGCAATACCCAATTTGGGGGAGTCATTAAATAGCCCTTGTTATGGTGCAGATTGGGAAGCCAACTTGAGCCGTACCGCTAGAAAAAATACGGCCGCCGGACAAGCCGGTAGCGTTGGTTTGACAAATGCCAGGCAAAATAGACTGTTACACCTGCGAGGATTTCAAAGAGGGGCAGTCCGGCGATAGAGAAAGTAAGAGTTGTAATATGCAACGTCCTTTGTCGCTGTTGCATCTATACCGGCTCCATGTAAGTGTGCACTTACACTCAATAAAGAGTTTTTAAAACAATTGAAAAGCCCTAAAAAGTGATGGGAATGTGCCATGCAACTTCAATTTTGAGCGCGGATTCTAGCATCGTTTCATCTTTGTTATTAATGTTAATTCGACAACAAATTTACAGCGCTAAAATCGAACAGGCTTAGTGCTCCAAATTTGACCGCAGTTCGCGGTATACTTGGCCCCTATTTCTGCCGCGAAATCAGCAAAGACGCTAATCAAGATGCAAAATTACGATCTCAAGACCTTTCAAGGGCTGATCCTCGCCTTACAGGATTATTGGGCCCGCCAAGGCTGCGCCGTGATCCAGCCTTTGGACATGGAAGTTGGTGCCGGTACTTTTCACCCCATGACTTTCTTACGTGCCGTTGGCCCGGAACCTATTTCCAGTGCCTACGTGCAGCCCTCTCGCCGTCCAACTGACGGCCGTTATGGTGAAAACCCCAACCGCCTGCAGCATTACTATCAGTTTCAGGTGATGCTCAAGCCTTCGCCGGATAATATCCAAGAGCTGTATTTGGGTTCCTTACAAGCCTTAGGCATTGACACCCTGGTACACGACATTCGTTTTGTCGAAGACAACTGGGAGTCACCCACCTTGGGAGCCTGGGGTCTGGGTTGGGAAGTCTGGTTAAACGGTATGGAAGTCACCCAGTTCACCTACTTCCAGCAAGTTGGTGGCTTAGAGTGCAGCCCGGTGACTGGCGAAATTACCTATGGTCTTGAGCGCCTGGCGATGTATATCCAAGGCGTAGACTCGGTTTATGACTTGGTTTGGACTGACGGCCCCATGGGCAAAATCACCTACGGCGACGTTTTTCATCAAAACGAAGTAGAGCAGTCCACCTATAACTTTGAGCACGCGAACGTCGAATTCCTGTTCCAGGTATTTGATGAGTGCGAGCGCCAATGCCAATACTTACTGGCCTTAGAAAAGCCACTGCCTCTGCCCGCCTATGAGCAAGTGATGAAGGCATCCCACGCCTTTAACTTGCTTGATGCTCGCCATGCAATTTCTGTTACCGAGCGCCAGCGATACATTCTGCGTGTGCGCGCGCTATCTAAAGGCTGTGCTGAAGCTTTTTATGCTGCCCGCGAGGCACTGGGCTTCCCGATGTGCAAGGAGGCAAAATAATGGCTCAAAATCTTCTTATCGAAATCGGTAGCGAAGAACTGCCTCCGAAGGCTCTGCGCAGTTTGGCGGAAGCCTTTGCCCATAATCTGCACGCCGAGTTAGATGCCGCCGAATTGGCTTTTGACAGTATTCAATGGCATGCGGCACCACGGCGCCTGGCGTTGACGGTAAAAGCGTTGGCCGCTCAACAGCCAGATAAGGTTGTTGAAAAACGCGGCCCTGCCGTACAAGCCGCCTTTGACGCCGAAGGTAACCCCACTAAAGCCGCTCAAGGCTGGGCAAAAGGTTGCGGTATCGACATCAAAGATGCCGGCCGCATGGTCACCGATAAAGGCGAGTGGCTGCTGCATAAAGCCGAAGTCAAAGGCCAAGCAGTGCAACAACTGGTACCAGCGATGGTGGAAAGTGCACTTAAAAAGCTGCCGATCCCCAAACCGATGCGTTGGGGCAGCAAACGCACCCAGTTCATTCGCCCTGCACATACCATTACCGCCTTGTATGGCGATGAAATCATTCGCGGCTCGGTACTGGATATTGCAATTGACCGTGTTGTGCGCGGCCACCGCTTTATGGGTGAAAGCAGCTTTACCCTTGCCCACGCCGACAACTATCTGAGCGACCTTGAAAGCAAAGGCAAAGTGCTGGCCGACTTTGAGGCGCGCAAGGCCAAAATCAAGTTGGCTGTAGAAGCAAAAGCCGCTGAACTCGGCGGCACTGCCGACATGGAAGAGAGCTTACTCGAAGAAGTAAACTCACTGGTTGAGTGGCCAGTGGTGTTAGTGGCCAGCTTTGAAGAGAAGTTCTTAACGGTTCCGCCAGAAGCCTTGGTTTACACCATGAAAGGTGACCAAAAGTACTTCCCGGTTTATGGCAAAGACGGCAAGTTGCTGAACAAATTTATCTTTGTGGCTAACATTGAGTCTAAAGATCCGCAGCAGATTATCGCCGGTAACGAAAAAGTGGTTCGCCCACGCTTGGCCGACGCCGAGTTCTTCTTCAATACCGACCGCAAGTCTAAGCTGGCCGACCGCCTAGATAGCTTGAGCACGGTGCTGTTCCAAAAGGAACTGGGCACACTGCGAGACAAAGTCGAACGCATTAGCGCTTTGGCGGGCTTTATTGCTGCCGAGCTTGGTAGCAACGTCGCCCAAGCCCAGCGCGCTGGCCTATTGTCAAAGTGCGATCTGATGACGCAGATGGTCATGGAATTTACCGACACGCAAGGCACCATGGGCATGCACTATGCGCGCTTAGATGGTGAAGACGAAGCGGTAGCACAAGCCTTGGAAGACCAGTATTTGCCTCGTTTTGCAGGTGACGCCCTGCCCTCATCGGCAATATCCTGCGCTGTGGCTCTGGCTGACAAGTTAGACACCTTGGTCGGTATCTTTGGTATTGGCCAAGCCCCTAAAGGCGACAAAGACCCCTTTGCACTGCGCCGTGCCGCCTTGGGTACGCTTCGCATCATAAAAGAAAACGCTTTGGCCCTGGATCTTGCCGATCTGGTGCGGGAAGCCAAGGCGCTACTGGGCGCCAAAGTCAGCAACAGCAACGTTGAAGACGATGTGCTGGAGTTCTTGTTGGGCCGCTTTAAAGCTTGGTATCAAGATGAAGGCTTCGGCGGCGATGTTATTAATGCCGTGTTGGCACGTCGCCCTACCAAACCCTTGGATTTTGACCAACGTGTTAAAGCAGTATCGGCATTTCGCGAACTGGAGGCAGCCGACGCTCTGGCGGCAGCCAATAAGCGCGTAGGGAATATTCTTTCCAAAGTAGAGGGTGATCTGCCGACGGCGGTAGATAAAACCCGTTTGGAAGAAGACGCCGAAATCGCGCTGTTCGCAGAGGTTTGCCAACTGGAAGACAAACTGGCGCCGCTGTTTGCCAACGGCGAATACACACCGGCCTTAAGCGCATTGGCCGCCTTACGTGAGCCAGTGGATGCGTTTTTTGAAGGCGTTATGGTAATGGCCGATGATGCCGCCTTAAAACAAAACCGCTTGGCGATACTTAACCGCTTACGGGAATTGTTCTTGCAGGTAGCGGACATCTCCGTACTGCAATAAGGTAAATGTGTTAATGAGGAAAGGCGCCCTACAAGGCGCCTTTTTTGTTTCACGTGAAACCTAGTCGGCTAGATGAACAGCAAAGCTACCCTCACCTGCCTTGATATGGTCCTTGAGTTCCAGGTCGGGAATGGTGTAGTCGCCGTGGTTCTGACGCCGGTAAGGAATAACCGGTGCACTTTGCAAGGTATCAAGACGTCGCTCCAACTCTCGGCACAACTCACCATAGCGAGCCCCATCCATCTTGCTGGTGCGATAGACAACCATCGGCTCTAATACCGAAAAACCCGGGTAAAACAGCAACCCGTGCTGGATAGGGAAAAGAATATCGTCGATGGGCCCATTGATACCACGAGCGCTGTAATGGCTGGCCCAGCCGCCCGTGGTAACCAGCACCATGGCCCGTTTACCGGCAAGCTTGCCTTCACCGTAACGGTCACCCCAGTGATGGTCGGAATGCTCCCCAACCCCGTAAGCAAAGCCATAGGCGTAAACCCTGTCGAACCAGCCCTTCATAATCGCCGGCACCGAGAACCACCATAGTGGAAACTGAAAGATAACCGCATCGGCCCATTCCAGCTTGGTCTGCTCGGCCGCGATATCGGCACTTTGACTGCCATTGGCGTAAGCCCGCTTCGAGTCCAGGGAGGCATGGAAAGGCTGGTTCAAATCTCGCTCCGGGAAGTCGGCAGCGTCTAAGGTCGTCTTCCAGTTCATGGCATACAAGTCAGAAAGCTGCACCTCATGCCCGGCGTTACGCAGGTGCTGCAATGCGTGGTCTCGCAGCGCTCCATTCAGGGATGACGCTTCAGGGTGGGCATAAATCACTAAGACCTTCATAGCGAACTCCTTAACACTTAAGAGCGGCCATGATGGCTAAGGCTCAGGTATAGTGAAAATGAATTAACACTATACAAGTCATAGCTATGATTAATTTCAAAGGATTGGACCTTAACCTGCTGATGACACTCAACGTGTTACTCAAGGAGCGCAACGTTACCCGTACCGCGCGGCGTCTGCACCTTTCGCAGCCATCGGTTAGTGTGCAATTGAAAAAATTGCGGGAGATGTTTGGTGACCCGTTGCTGCTGCCAGGCCCAAGAGGCATGACACCGACGGTGTTGGCAGAGAGCCTCCAGGCGCCTTTGGCCGAAGCGTTAGGCGCCCTAGAACAAGTGGTGCAGCCAGCCAGGGAATTTGACCCGGCTACCGCCAAAGGTACTTGGCGCCTTGCTGCCGCCGACTACGGCGAGGCCACCATTTTACGCCAGGCACTACCCTCAATTTTGCGCCAGGCGCCGCAGTGCCGTATCGCCGTCAGCCAGATCAAACCTGCTACTTTGGCCACCAGCATGGAAAATGACGAGCTGGACCTGGCCTTTCATACTGCCGACGGCGCACCTCCCGGCTTGAAGAGCAACACCCTTTTTACTGAACACTATGTGCTGGCCGGGCGCCAAGACCACCCTCAACTGCAGCAGCCATTGGATATGGAAAGCTTTTGTCGCCTGGAGCATGTGATAGTTTCACCCAATGGCGGCGGCTTCAGCGGTGGTACAGACCAGATATTAGCCATGCTCGGCCATAAACGAAATGTGGTGCTCTCTGTACCGCACTTCAACTTCATGTGCCAGTTACTGGAAAGCTCAGATCTGGTGGCCATGGTGCCTTCTCGGCTTATAGCGGGCACCCTGCTAAAAACACTATCCGTCCCCTTTCAGGCGCCCCATTTTGAGATGGTGATGCTCTGGCACGAGAAGTATCACAACGACACGGCTCATCGCTGGCTGCGAAGATCCATAAGAGACTCGATACTCGCCCGCCCCTGCTAGGCCGCTCCAAGTTTCACGTGAAACATTGCGGCTATTTGTTGAAGTCGTCTATCGACCATATTGGCGGCTGGCCAATAAAGGCTCTAAGAGCATCAAGAAATACCGTGACGCGAGCCGGAGGTTGCCGCAGCGCACGGAGTGCATAAATGCCGGTGGCGCTCTGACATTCTGGTAAAAGCACGGTAAGGCGCCCGGCCTGAACGTCTTGGCCGACAACCCAGTCGGGTAAATAGGCAACGCCTACCCCTTGCACCGCCGCCTCACGCATGGCTTCGAAATCGTCACAGCCGAAAACGGTAACATCACTGTCTTGGGCATTGGCCGCATGTCCCAGTACTGCTGACCAACCTAAGAGATCTGCACCATGCAATTTATCGATAAGCCTATGGGAGGCCACATCAGCCAACGATTGGGGAGTGCCGGCAGCAGCTATGTAGTCAGGACTGGCGCAAAGAACCCGTTTTTGCAGTGCTATCCGGCTAGCTATCAAACTGCTATCTGCCATATCACCGATACGGATCACCAAGTCCAGGCGTTCCGTCACGGGGTCAGCTAGCCGCTCGGTAAGGTCAAGGTGTAATCGAAGTTCGGGGTGCAAGCGGGTAAGCTGCGCCATTACCGGCAGCACATAACGCTTACCAAAGGTCGGATAGCAGGCAACGCGCAGTACGCCCGTGACCTCCCCTTTCATAGAAGCCAGCTCTTGCTGCACATCTTCTATGGAATCCAATATCCCTTTCGCTCTTACCAACAACGCTTCGCCGGCATCGGTCAGGGTTAGGTGCCGGGTTGAACGAAGAAATAAAGGCGTATCAAGGTGATCTTCTAAGGCATCGATTTGCCGGCCTATTGAGGAAGGTGTACGGCCCCGGCGGCGGGCGGCGCCTGAAAAGCTGTTTTCATGGGCTACATCAACAAAAACCCCGAGAAATTCCGCAAATTTTTCTGATCGCATCTGTGCATTTCTTGCATAGCCATTGTCAGGAGATCCCATCTTATCAGCGATAGAGCCCCGCCCTACTATTTCCCTCGACGCAAATAACACACCTACCGAGGGCAATATCATGAAACAGCAACACTACGACTCACTTTACCTTTTTATCAACGGCACTTGGCTCGAGGCCGGCAGCCGCGACACCGCTGCAGTAGTTAATCCGGCGACAGAGAAAACCATTGGCCGAGTACCGCTGGCCACTGCCGACGATCTTGAGCTGGCGTTAAACGCCGCTAACAGCAGCTTTAATGTTTGGCGTAACACAGTGCCTGCCAAACGCGCGCAAATCATGAAAGACGCAGCAGCCTTGATGCGTCAACGCGCCGAACATATCGCTACCCAAATGACGCTGGAAGAAGGCAAGCCCCTTCACGAAAGTCGCGATGAAGTACTGCGCGCTGCCGAGTATTTCGAATGGTTTGCAGAAGAGGCACGCCGCATCGATGGCCGCGTGGTACCGTCTAACCGGCCAGGGGTTCAGCAGTTAGTAAAACGCCAAGCCATAGGCCCAGTAGCGGCATTTACCCCTTGGAACTTCCCCGCCATTACCCCAGCCAGAAAACTCGCAGCCGCTTTAGCTGCCGGATGTAGCGTTATCATCAAACCTGGTGAAGAAAGCCCAGCAACGGCGCTGGCCTTGGCCCGGTGCCTTGATGAAGCCGGTTTGCCAAAAGGGGTATTACAGGTGGTGTTTGGCGTGCCCGACCAGGTTTCTGCAACGCTAATAGCCTCGCCCATCATTCGAAAAGTCGCCTTTACCGGTTCGGTTCCGGTTGGCCGCCTGCTTTCGGAACGTGCTGCTGCCGGCGTGAAGCCTATAACCCTCGAGCTTGGCGGCCATGGCCCGGTTCTGGTCTTTGATGACGCCGACATCGAAGCAGCGGCAGTAGGTGGTGCGGCGAATCGCTTCCGCGGTACCGGCCAGATCTGCATTTCGTCAACCCGCTTTCTTATTCAACGCAGCGCCTATCCGCAGTTTGTCGAACAATTTGTTGCCGCCACCAAGGAATTGACTATCGGTGATGGCTTAACCGAAGAAGTACAGGTTGGCCCCCTAGCTAACCAACGTCAGCTGGACAAAATGGCCTCGTTAGTCGCTGATGCTGTCGCTCAAGGCGCCAAAGTCCTTACCGGCGGCAAGCGCATTGACCGCCCTGGTTACTTTTTTGAGCCCACCGTGCTAATCGATGTGCCGATGAGCGCTCGCATCATGCATGAAGAACCCTTTGGCCCTATTGCAGTGTTGCTGCCCTTTGACCAACTGGCGGACGGCTTGGCCGAAGCTAACCGCCTGCCCTACGCCCTTTCTGCTTACGCCTTTACCAGCAACGCTCGCACTGCACTGGATGTTGGTGACGGCTTGGAAGCCGGAATGATTGGCATCAATCAATACCGGATCATCGCTACCGAGTTGCCCTTTGGTGGCATGAAAGAAAGTGGCCACGGTTCTGAAGGCGGCACCGAAGGCATAGGCCATTACCTAACCAACAAGTTCATCAGCCAAATCTGAGCCCATTAATAACGTCATTTGAGGACAGCACCATGAAACCCATCGACTTTACTAGCCCCCGCGCCGCGGCAAAGGCCTTTACGCCGAAGCTGACCAACTACGTGGAGCAGCCGCTTTATTCCGAGGTTTGGACAGATAGCGACTTGGCACCACGTGACCGCAGCCTCATTACTATTGCCGCCTTGGTTGCCCTTAACCATGCCAACGAGTTACCCGCCCATCTGCGGCGCGGACTAGAAAACGGCCTGACCAAAACCGAGCTTAGCGCCCTGATAACGCATCTGGCGTTTTATGCAGGGTTCCCGGCCGCCATTACGGCATCGGCATACGCCGACGCCACCTTCAACAGCCTTGATGCATAACGCATCAGTAGCAATTTTTTAACGAGCCTTTAAAAATATTGAGGAATACACCATGAAAGCCATTACTTTTGAACAATTTGGTGCATCAGACGTACTTGAGTTAAACGTTGTACCAGACCCCATTGTTCGCCCTACCGATTTACTGGTACGCACCCATGCTGCGGGTGTAAACCGCGCTGACCTCACCCATCGTCGCGGTGGTTACGGCAGGCCTGACTTTGGCGACTCCACCATCATGGGGCTAGAGATCGCCGGAGAGGTGATTGCGTTAGGCGACAAGGTAGAAGGATTTAAAGTAGGTGACCGTGTAATGGGTATTGTCGGCGGTGGCGCCTATGCCGAACAAGCCCGTATTGACTACCGTATGGCGATGCCTATTCCCGAAGACATGGATTACATCCATGCGGCAGCCATCACGGAGGTATTTGTTACCGCCAATGAAGCCCTCATCAACCTCGGCGACCTTAAAGCCAATGAAACAGTGCTTATTCACGCAGGGGCTGGTGGTGTCGGCGGTGCGGCTGTGCAGCTCGCTAGAGCCACCGGTGCCAGGGTTATTACCACTGCCCAAAAAGCCGCCCACGACCTGGTTAAACGTCTAGGCGCCGACCACGCCATTGACTATGAGACAGAGGACTTTGCCAAGGTGGTGGCAGAACTCACTGATAACCAAGGTGTTGACCTTATTCTAGACTTCATCGGTGCGCCTTATTTAGAGCGTAACGTGAACTCACTTAATTTTGGTGGCCGCTTGGTGCAAATCGGGATCATGGGTGGTGTAGAAAACGCCAAACTGCCATTAGACCGCGTCTTGTATCGCCACCTACGGATCATGGGCACAGTGATGAAGTCACGCTCTCAAGAGGTGAAACACGCCATGTCACACCGCTTTGCAAAGCGTTGGCTCTCACAATTTAGTGAAGACGGTTTATACCCGGTTATCGACAGCGTCTACCCATTAAAAGAAGCTGGTAAGGCGCAGCAGCGCATGGAAGATGGTCTCAACGTTGGCAAAATTGTACTGACGATGTGATACCCACATAAAAAGAAAGGGGAGCATAAGCTCCCCCTTTTTTATTCACCTAAACGCTCGCATTACACGTCAAGGTTGGCCACTTTCAAGGCATTGGTTTCGATGAAGTCACGGCGCGGCTCAACATTGTCACCCATCAGGGTAGTAAACAGCTGATCAGCCGCTACCGCATCTTTAATAGTCACCTGCATCATGCGGCGCGCATCGGGGTCCATCGTGGTTTCCCACAACTGCTCAGGGTTCATTTCACCAAGACCTTTGTAGCGCTGAACATAAAGCCCGCGGCGACCTTCGCTCATCAGCCAGGTAAGGGCTTGCTCGAAAGTTTTAACCGGATATTTGCGCTCGCCACGTTGGGCATAGCCGCCCTCTTCGATAAGGTTGTGGATAGCTTCACCCAGAGCCACCAACTTACCGTATTCGTGAGAGGCAAAGAAATCGGGCCCTAAACGATATTCATGGTCAACACCGTGGGTACGGATGGTAAAGCGCGGTATTACGATACTGCGCTCTTGGTCTTCAACCACATCCGCGAGGTAAGTAGAGCCATCAACCTCTTTGGTGTTGAGGATACTCACCAACTGCGCCAACCAGGACTCGGTTTTGGCCTTGTCTTTAAGGTCATCAGATTTAAGAGCTGTGTGGTAAATCAGTTCACGCGTTACCGCAGTTGGGTATTTACGCGCCAAACGCTCAATCACCCCTTCAACTTCGCGGTACTGGTTCACCATACTTTCCAGCGCTTGGCCAGAAATGGCAGGGGCATCAGCATTAACGTGCAACGAGGCGTTATCCAAAGCGATAGACGTTAAATACTGGGTCATCGCCGGATCATCTTTGATGTATTGCTCTTGCTTACCCTTTTTCACTTTATACAGCGGTGGCTGGGCAATGTAGATATAGCCGCGTTCAACCAGCTCGGGCATTTGACGGTAGAAGAAGGTCAGCAGCAGGGTGCGGATGTGGGAGCCGTCAACGTCAGCATCGGTCATGATAATGATGCTGTGATAGCGCAGCTTATCAACGTTGTATTCGTCGCGGCCAATACCACAGCCTAGAGCAGTGATAAGGGTGGCCACTTCCTGAGAAGACAGCATCTTGTCAAAGCGGGCTTTTTCAACGTTGAGAATTTTACCCTTCAACGGCAAAATCGCTTGGTTTTTGCGGTTACGGCCCTGTTTGGCGCTGCCACCGGCGGAGTCACCCTCCACAATATAGAGTTCAGAAAGCGCGGGGTCTTTTTCTTGGCAATCGGCCAATTTACCAGGCAGGCCAGCTAAATCTAAAGCCCCTTTACGGCGCGTCATTTCACGGGCCTTACGGGCCGCTTCACGGGCACGCGCAGCATCAATAATCTTGGTAACAACTGTCTTGGCGTCAGCAGGGTTTTCCAATAAATATTCTTGGAATTTTTCAGCCATTGCCGACTCTACCGCTGCCTTCACCTCCGAAGACACCAGCTTATCTTTGGTTTGAGAGCTAAATTTAGGATCAGGCACCTTCACCGAGATAACCGCCGTCAAACCTTCACGGGAATCGTCACCGGTAGTGCTGATTTTGGCTTTCTTAATGTGCCCTTCCGCTTCCATGTAGCTATTCATGGTGCGGGTTAGCGCGGCCCGGAAACCCGCCAAGTGGGTACCACCGTCACGCTGCGGAATGTTGTTGGTAAAGCAGTAAAGGTTTTCCTGGAAGGAATCATTCCACTGCATAGCCACTTCAACCGAAATACCATCTTCACGTTCAGTGGTGAAATGGAACACCTTGGGGTGAATAGGGGTTTTATTGCGGTTCAAGTAGTTAACAAAGGCTTGGATACCACCTTCATACATAAAGTGGTCGCTGCGTTCATCGCGCTCGTCTTGCAAACGAATGGATACGCCAGAGTTAAGGAACGACAGCTCACGAAGACGCTTGGCCAGAATGTCGTAATGGAACAAGGTGTCAGAGAAAATGGTCGGGCTCGGCCAAAAACGAATTTCAGTACCGGTAGTTTGCGCTTCACCGATAACGGAAAGCGGCGACTGTGGTTCACCCAAGTTATAAATCTGTTGGTGCACTTTCCCCTTACGGCGAATCGTTAGCTCCAACTTGTCAGACAGGGCGTTAACAACAGAAACACCCACACCATGCAGACCGCCCGAGACTTTATAAGAGTTGTCGTCGAACTTACCGCCGGCGTGCAGTACCGTCATGATGACTTCGGCCGCACTCTTACCTTCTTCGTGCTGCTCGGTAGGAATACCACGACCATCATCGCGAACAGAGACGGAGCCATCAGCATGGATGGTAACCACGATATCGGAACAATACCCGGCTAGTGCTTCATCGATGGAGTTATCAACCACCTCAAACACCATGTGATGCAGGCCTGAGCCGTCATCAGTGTCACCGATGTACATGCCAGGGCGTTTGCGTACCGCATCCAGTCCTTTTAGAACCTTGATACTCGAGGAATCGTACTCGTTCGCCATTATCCGTCTCTCTTTTTATCCATTAGCGCTACTGAGTCGCCCTTGTTTCACGTGAAACAAGCGAACGTCATCGAGCGGCGCTACCATATCGTCAACTTTGTCTGCATCAATTGCCGTGACAAAGACTTGAGCCTGGGTGTCAGCCAGGGCGGCTGTTAAAGCCAGCCGCTTATCGCTATCCAATTCGGCGGGTAGGTCATCAATAAGAAAACTCACCTGCCTTTGCCTTTTGTCTTTGAGCAAGGCTGCCTGTGCCAACTTCAAGGCGCAGACCAGCAGTTTCAGTTCCCCTCGGGAAAAAAACTCCTGAACCGGAATGCCATCAACTTTGATACGCAAATCGGCCTTATGAGGCCCGGCCTGGGTAAAACCCAACGCCAAGTCTCGTTCAAACTGACTTTTCAACACCGCATCAAGTGCCAGGCTTTTATCCCAACCCTGAACAAAATCCAGGGACACCTGATAACGGGGTAGTAGTCTTTCTAGCATCGGCGCTAAGGCAGGAATTAACTCTTCCACGTAAGCCTGCCTCAGTGCCGTTAATTGGCCACTGTAGCGGGCAAACTCGCCGTCCCAGTAAGACAGTTCATCATACCTTTTTGGGCGCCGTTTTAGCAGGGCATTTCGCTGTTTTAGTAGTCTTTTTACACGGCCCCAAGCACCTAAAAAGCCGCTTTCTACGTGGAACACACCCCAATCGAGAAATTGTCGACGATTAGCCGGCCCGCCAGTAAGCAGTTCAAAACTCTCTGGAGTAATGAGCTGCAGCGGTAATACTTCGGCAAAAAGCGCCAGCTTATCTGGTGTATCGCCATTGAGCCGCAAACTAAGATTGCCTGCCCTGTCTCGCTGCATCCCCAGTTGATGGCTGGTATCCCCTTCCTGTTTGCGGGCAAATAACAAAAAGTCAGGCTGACCATCTTGGATAGCACGAGCAGGCTGGTGGGTACGAAAAGAACGGCCAAGGCCAAGAAAATGTAGCCCTTCTAAAACAGCAGTTTTGCCACTGCCGTTGGGGCCGATAATACAGTTGAAGCCCGGACCGGGCTCCAACTGCATGGCTTCGATATTGCGAAACCGGTTTAAAGTCAGGTGGCTGACGCTCAAGAATGCCTCATCACAGACGCATTGGCATAACCACGTAAACCGCCTCGTCAGAAGCAGCGTCAGCAATAAGCGTACTGGAGTTAGCGTCGCCAAATGACATTTGTGCCATTTCGCATTTCAGGGTGTTCAGCACATCCAGCAAATAACTCACGTTAAAGCCAATCTCCAAGGCATCGCCCTGATAATCCACTTCCAGGATCTCTTCGGCTTCTTCTTGCTCGGGGTTATTGGCGGTAATTTTCAGCTCATTACCTTCCAGGTTAAGCCTGACACCACGGAATTTCTCGTTCGAAAGAATGGATGCCCGGGCAAAGGCCTGGCGCAGTACTTCACGGTCGCAACGCAAGTGGTTGTCAGCCTGGCGAGGTAAAACCCGGCGATAGTCAGGGAAGCGGCCATCAACCAATTTCGAGGTAAAGGTGAAATCATCGGTGATAACCCGAATATGGTTGGCACCAATTTGCACTTTTACCTGCGCCTCATCGTGGTTCAGCAGCCGCACCAGTTCCAGCACCCCTTTACGTGGCACTATCACCTGATGTTCGGGCAGGTTCACACCTTCTATTACCTGATAAGCCATCGCCAAACGATGGCCATCAGTGGCGACGGTGCGCAACTTATTGTTTTCTGTTTCAAACAACATGCCGTTCAGGTAATAACGCACATCCTGGTTGGCCATTGAAAAGTGAGTAGAATCAATAAGCTTACGAAGATTGCTCTGGGCAGTGACAAACTCAATATCACTCTGCCAAGCATCAATATTGGGGTAATCTTCAGCGGCTAATGTTGATAGCGAGAAACGGCTACGGCCGGAGCGAATAAGCAAACGCTCACCATCAACATCCAATTTAATTTCGGCGTTATCCGGCAGGCCGCGGATAATATCCACCAGCTTTTTGGCCGGTACAGTAATGCGGCCTTCGTCACTGGCGTCGGTCAGGGTCAGTTGCCCTATCAGCTCGACCTCAAGGTCAGTACCGGTCAGCGACAGCAGGCCGTCTTTAACCTCAATTAATACGTTGGCCAAGATAGGCAGCGTATGACGGCGCTCAACAGCACCAGCTACTTGCTGCAAAGGCCGAAGAAGTTGTTCCCTGTTTATGACAAATTTCATGGCCGATTTCCGCTATCAGGAAGACAAGGTTCGGATCAGGTTGGCGTAGTCTTCTTTGATATCATGAGAGCTTTCGCGCAGTTCCTGAATCTTGCGACAGGCATGTAATACCGTCGTATGATCTCGCCCGCCAAAGGCGTCCCCAATTTCAGGGAGACTGTGGTTGGTTAATTCCTTGGCCAAGGCCATGGCTAATTGCCGCGGACGAGCCACAGAGCGAGAGCGCCGTTTGGAGAGCAGATCAGCCACTTTGATCTTGTAATACTCTGCAACGGTTTTCTGTATGTTGTCGATGGTAACCAATTTTTCCTGAAGCGCCAGCAAATCGCGTAAAGCTTCACGAACAAAATCAATGGTAATGGCACGGCCGGTGAAATTGGCATTGGCGATAACCCGGTTCAGGGCACCTTCCAATTCACGCACATTCGAACGCAGGCGTTTGGCCACAAAAAAGGCCACTTCGTCCGACAGATGAATACCGTGTTCTTCGGCTTTGCGCATTAAAATCGCCACCCGCGTTTCCAGCTCTGGCGGCTCAATAGCAACGGTAAGGCCCCAGCCAAAGCGCGATTTTAGGCGGTCTTCAACGCCATCAATCTCTTTGGGATAACGGTCTGAGGTTAAGATAATTTGCTGGTTACCTTCCAATAATGCATTGAAAGTATGGAAGAATTCTTCTTGAGAACGCTCTTTGTTAGCGAAAAATTGAATGTCATCTATCAGTAACGCATCAACACTGCGGTAATAACGTTTGAATTCTTCAATGGCGTTGTTCTGTAGCGCCCGTACCATGTCTTGTACAAAGCGCTCTGAGTGCATGTACACCACCTTGGCACCAGGCTTATTGGCCAAAATAGCGTTACCCACCGAATAAAGAAGGTGGGTTTTACCAAGGCCGGTACCGCCGTAAAGAAACAGGGGGTTGTATGCCTTACCCGGGTTATCCGCAACCTGGCCAGCGGCCGCACGAGCGAGCTGGTTAGACTTACCTTCAACGAAGTTATCAAAGGTATAAACAGGATTGATGTTCGAACGGTACTGAACATCAGAGTCGCCCTTTTCTAACGGCTGTTGCCAGCTCGGTACCAATTTCGGTTTGGCGGGGGCTGACGGCTTTTGGGGCGCAGTATTGGCTGGAGTAACAACGGTACTGGCGGGCTGTGGCTGGCCTTTACGAGAGCCAACCTCAAAAAACAAAGACGGGGCATCCTGGCCGCAGAACTCGCCAAGTAACTCGTTGATACGGCTCATATATTTGTCCCGTACCCAGTCAAGCACAAAGCGGTTAGGTGCAAAGAGTGTCAGAACTTCTTCGCCTAGCTCAACCTGAAGAGGCCGAATCCACAT